>NZ_RAWL01000835.1:0-935 GCF_003668885.1 Corallococcus sp. AB049A
GCCTTCGGCTCGGGAACAGACGGAATCGGAATCAAACTCGAAATCTGGAACAAGGTCAGGTCAGGCTGGGCACCACCGCAATGGCGCCGCGCTGCTGGATGTCGTTGGCGGTAATCGCCAGCACCGGCTTGCCGGTCTGCTGGCTCAACTGGTGCGCCACCACCACCGACAGCAGCGGCCCCGCAGCGCCCACATAGCCGCAGGGCGTGCCGACGGGCAGCAGATCTGCGGCAAGGTCCAGCGCGGGGAAACGTTCGGAAAACACGCGAGCCACCTCGACGGTGCGTACGGGATGCATGCCGGTGTCTGAAACGACGCCGGCAACGGTGATGGGTTCGGCAGGCGAATCGCCCTCCGCGGTTTCGGCCTTCTCGGCGGGTGCCGCGTCCTGCTTGGCCTTGACCGGTGCGGCGGCCAAGGTGTCGAGTACGTGGCCCACGGCGTCGCCCAGCGCCTGCAATTGCGGCTGACCGCGATCGGGCGTTGGCGATTCCAGCCGCGCCACGCCGGCGCGCGTGATCGTGAACGCCTCCGTTGCCGCGGCGTCGCCGTCCAGCGCGGGTGGCAGCAGGCTCTGCGCCATCGCCGGCGCGCACAGCAGCACGCCCGCAGCGGCTTCGCCCGGCACGCGGCCATGCTGCCGATTGGCTTCGAACAACTGCTCGTGCTGCATCAGTTGTTCGACCGCGCTGGGGCCCACCAGCGAATCCGCCACCACCACCATGCGCAGCACGCGCTCGTCGCTGGCGCGGTTGACGCTTTGCGTGGCGCGATCGAGCAACAGCAGCGCATCGGCATCGCCCTTCGCGGTGATGGGCTCCAGCGTCAAACGGTCTGCCGGCCAGATCAACGCGATGCGCCGGCGCAGCCAGCCATCAGCGGCGGCTTGATGCTGCGGCGTCCACTCGCGGGGGAGCAGTGCGGTGATGATCAGG
>NZ_RAWL01000836.1:0-920 GCF_003668885.1 Corallococcus sp. AB049A
GGGGTGGTGTACGCCGCCTATGATCCGGACCTGGACCGCAAGGTGGCGCTGAAGCTCCTGCGGGTGAAGGGCGGCCACGAGGACCTGGAGCAGGGACGGGCGCGGCTGTTGCGCGAGGCGCAGGCCATGGCGCGCATCTCCCACCCCAACGTCATCCCCGTCTTCGAGGTGGGGCAGTGGGATCAGCAGGTCTACGTGGCGATGGCGCTGGTGGACGGCGGCACGCTGCGCGACTGGACGAAGGCGAAGCCCCGGACGTGGCAGGAGCTGCTGGACAAGTACCTGGCGGCGGGGCGGGGCCTGGAGGCGGCGCACGCGGCGGGGCTGGTGCACCGGGACTTCAAGCCGGCCAACGTGCTGGTGGGCAAGGACGGGCGCGTCTACGTCACGGACTTCGGGCTGGCGCGGCCCATGGGCGAGGTGGACGACGACGACGAGGACGGCGAGCGCACGCGGCCGGTGGGCGATGACTCGCCGCTGAGCGCGCAGCTCACGCAGGCGGGCCTGGTGATGGGCACGCCCGCGTACATGTCCCCGGAGCAGTTCCGGGGCGAGCTGTTGGACTCGCGGTCGGATCAGTTCAGTTTCTGCGCGGCGCTGTACCGCGCGCTGTACGGCATCCGCCCGTTCGACCCGGATGAGCTGTCGCGGGTGGCGTCCCAGCTGCGGCCGCGGACCGCGGAGGACGGGCCGGGCGTGACGGTGGCCGGGCCCGCGGTGCAGGTGCTTCCTCCGTCGCCCATCCTGGAGCCGCCGCGCGAATCGAAGGTGCCGGCGTGGGTGCGCCGCGCGCTGATGAAGGGGCTGTCGCTGGAGCCTCGGGACCGGTTCCGCTCCATGGAGGAGCTGCTGACGGTGCTGGGGCAGCGCGAGCGGCGGGCGCTCCTCCAGCGCCGCGCGGGAGCGGCGGTGGAGGAGCG
>NZ_RAWL01000837.1:0-919 GCF_003668885.1 Corallococcus sp. AB049A
CGCGGGAGCTGGGCGGAGGCTGCAGGCCGGACTGCTTGTAGGTGCGCGAGAGCAGCACCAGCGCGAACGTCGTGCACACGTTGGCCAGCACCACCACGCCCATGCGCACGGGCAACAGCGGCGAGTCCGTGAAGGGCACGTCCGGCACCGCGTGCATCCAGTAGCTGCGCAGGGCCGTGCTGACGAGCGACAGGGCCGCGCCCGCCGTCAACAGCCCCCACACGCGGCGCAGGTAGTCCCCCGAGCCAAAGGCCAGCGCCGCCGCCGCCGTGCCCGCCACCGCGAGCAGGCCCACCGCCCAACCCGCTGCGTCACCCACGAGCGCCAGCTGACGCGCGTCCTGGAGCGCATTGGCCACCGCGGCCAGGTGCACCAGCTGGAGCACCACGACGGCGCCCAGCCAGGGCGCCACCCGCTTGAAGGCGCGACCCGAAGAGGGACGGGGGGCGTTCATCGCAGCTTCTCCATGGCCTTCGAAAGCTCCGTGAGGGTGTTCGTCGTGCGCGCCGCGCCGATGAAGACGTTGAGCATGGGCTTGAGACCCTCCAGCACCAGCGGCACGTCCTGCAGGCTCACCTGTTCCGGTGGACGCTTCAGGACCCGCAGCGCGGCGGTGTGGATGGCCATCTTCGCGGTGAAGTCACCCAGCAGCGGCTCCAGGTGATGCATCAGCACGTCGTGCCAACCTGGAGCGGATGAAGGGGAGGTCGAGGGTGTCTGCACGTCACCTCCGCGGGGGGGAAGACCCCCAGCGTAGGGACATTTCGAACCCGGTACGAGGGCTCGCCTGCTCTGAAACCCGCACAAAATGCGCGGGTTGCCCTGATTTCCCCGTGACCTCTGGAAATCAGTGAGTGCTTCCTCAGCGGCGGCGGGGCTTCTTCTCTTCTTCCGGCTTGGGGGCCGGGCGGGGCTCATG
>NZ_RAWL01000838.1:0-878 GCF_003668885.1 Corallococcus sp. AB049A
CCGGTCTCGTGGGCCCGGAGATGTGTATAAGAGCCACCCCCCCGTCTTCGAGCCGCCTCCGCAGCCGCCGCCTTCGCAGCCCGCGAAGAAGATGACGCGCAAGGAGCGCGAGGCCGAGGCCCGGCGCCAGCGTGAGGAGGCCGCCCGCCTCAAGCGCGAGGAGGAGCAGCGCAAGAAGGAGGAGGAGGCCCAGCGCAAGCAGGAGGAGGAGGCGAAGCGCAAGGCGGACGAGGAGGCGAAGCGCAAGGCGGAGGAAGACGCCCGGCGCAAGCGCGAGGAAGAGAAGAAGCGCCCCAAGCTCGACGAAGACGATCTCCGGAACTACTAGCCATGCGCCGCCTTTCATCGCTCATCGTTCCCTCGGCCCTCGTCATGGGCCTGTCCGCCTGCAGCCTGCTCGTCAGCTTCGACCCCGAAGGGCAGCCCTGCGACCGCGGCCAGTGCCTGGAGGGCTACGTCTGCCGCGACGAGGTCTGCACCTCCGAGGACGGCACCCCCACCGGTGACGCCGGTACCGGTGACGCCGGCACCACCGACGCGGGCACGTCCGATGCCGGCACGTCCGACGCCGGTGGCAGCACGGACGCCGGCCTCACGGATGGCGGTCTGCTGTCCGACGGCGGCCTCGGCGACGGGGGCTGACGTCCCGCGCGGGTTTTCGCGCCGCGCCCTGGGAGCCCTGGGGCGCGGCGCCCTGTAAACACTCCCGCACGTGGCCGCCGGGCCGCGCCGTGTCCCCCCGGACACGGCTGCCTGCCCGAGGGTGGCCCGCGGAAACCCCCGTCATTCCAGTCACTTGGACGCCACGTCCGCGCCGGGAACCACGGCCGGTGCGTGGCATCATCCGTGCTCTGAGGCGGGCCCAGGGAGGCATCATC
>NZ_RAWL01000839.1:0-911 GCF_003668885.1 Corallococcus sp. AB049A
ACCCCAGGCACGTGGAGGCCGGCAGCAGACAAGCGAGCCCCATGCCCACCGCGGAGGGCATCCAGCGGCGGAAGCGCTCCGGCAACGCCTGCTCCCCCAGCGTGAGGATCGCCGCCGCTCCAGCGGCCCACGCCATCGCCAGGCGCAAGTCCGCGGAGACGGCATCCAGCCCCGACGCCAGCACCCGCGCCACGCCCGCCGTCACCGTCGCGGCCGGTGCCGGAAAGCGCTCCGAGCCCAACACCGACGGCTCCGGCACCAGCAGGTAGAACAGCGGCACCACCACCAGCGCCCCCACGACACACCCCACCAGCTGCGCCACGAACACGCGGCGAGGATTCGCGCCCAACAGGTGCCCCGCCTTCAGGTCCGTGAGCAGATCCGCGGACGACGACGCCGCGTTGACCGTGATGCCCGCCGTCGCCAGGTTCGCCCGCACGTCCCCGGGCAGCAGCACGCCATACGTGAGCTGCGTCACCTGCCCCAACGCGCCCACGGGGCTCACGTCCGTCTCCCCGGTGACGCGGCAGGAGATGAGGCACAGCACGAACGACAACGCCACCGCGAGCAGCGCGTGCGGCACCGGCACGTCGAAGCCCACTCGCGCCAGCGCCACCGTCGCGGGCGTCAACACCAGCATCCCCGCCACCCACCACCGCCCCGGCACCTGGAGCGCTTCAATGGGATGCGGCGCCTGGCGAGGCCCGCGAAGCCCTCGCAGCGCCCGGCCCCACACGCGGGCCTGGAGCGCGAACTGCAACAGCGACGCGGTGGTGAGCGCCGCGGCGCCCGGCCACAGCGCCCACGCCAGGAAATCCCCCTCCGGAGCCACCACGCCCGCCGCCATCAACCGGGGCGCGACGACGCCATGGACGACGAGCGCTCCCAGCCACATGGACGCCGTCACCCGC
>NZ_RAWL01000083.1:0-24399 GCF_003668885.1 Corallococcus sp. AB049A
ACGGACCGCCGCCCCAGTTGCTCCGCGCTGCGATCCGCTTGGCCGACCCCGTCGCGATCCGCTTGGCCGCCCCCGCTGTGAACAGCTTGGGTGACCCGACTGCGATCCATTACCCCGGCCCGTCACACTTGGAGGCATGGGACTTGGACACCCCTGGACGCAGATTCGGAAGCGCCGTGGTCATCGGCGGCAGCATGGCGGGGCTCCTGAGCGCGCGGGTGCTCGCGGACCACTTCGACAAGGTGACGCTGGTGGAGCGGGATGTCCGGGGGGAGGGGCCCGCCGCGCGCAAAGGTGTTCCGCAAGGGCCGCACATCCACGTGCTGTTGGACACGGGCCGGCGCATCCTCGACAAGTACTTCCCGGACCTGTTCGAGCAACTCCAGGTCCAGGGCGCCGAGCTCATCGACTCGAGTGGAGACCTCGCCTGGCACCACTTCGGGGTGTGGAAACTGCGCCGCACCAGCGGCATCCTCGGGCTGCTGTGCACCCGGCCCCTGCTCGAGTGGAACGTCCTGCGCCGGGTGAAGGCGCGACCGAATGTAGAGGTGCGCGAGGGCTGCTCCATCGAAGGGCTCATCTGCGACGAGAAGGGCACGGGGCGCATCACGGGCGTCCGGGTCAAGACACCCCAGGGCGAGGAGTCGTGGGAGGCGGACCTCGTCGTGGATGCCAGTGGCCGGGGCTCGCGGATGCCTCAGTGGTTGGATGCCATTGGCTACGCGCGCCCGGAGGAAGAGCAGGTCATCGTGGACCTTTCCTACACGACGTGCCTGCACGAGCCGCCGCCTCAATTCCAGAAGGAATGGAAGGCGCTCTTCCTCTATCCAAGTCCTCCCAAGGCCTGGCGCGCGGGTTTCATCTCACACGTCGAGGGAGGCCGGTGGCTCGTCACCCTCAATGGCTACTTCGGGGAGCACGCCCCCACCGAGTACGCGGGGTTCCTCGAGTACGCGCGCTCACTGACGCGTCCGGACCTGTACAACTATATGAAAGAGGCCACGCCGATAGGGCCCATCTCCCAGCACAAGGTGAAGGACTGCCGGTGGCGGCACTACGAGAAGCTGCCCCGCTTTCCCGAGGGGCTGGTCATCCTGGGAGACGCCGCGTGTGCCTTCAACCCCCTCTACGGGCAAGGCATGTCGGTGGCGGGGCTTGGCGCGGAATTGCTGGACACCTGCCTTCGCGAGCAGGCCGAACGAGGCGAGCTCTCAGGCCTGGCGCAGCGCTTCCGCGAGCGGCTGCCTGAAGTCATCCGGCTCCCGTGGCTGTTGGGCACGGGCATGGACCTGCTGTATCCGCAGGCCGTCGGGAAGCGGCCCTTCGGGCTGGGCTTGCTGCACTGGTACATCCTGCGGCTGATGGAGCGCACGTCGACCGACGCACACGTCCATCGCCAGTTCTACCGGATACTGCACCTGCACGCGGGGCTGGAGGCGGTTCTCCAGCCCTCCGTGGCCTTGCCCGTGTTGGGCCATGGCGTCATGTCGCTCCTCCGCCCTCTCGAGCGACTGGCGAATACCGGGACACGGCCTCCCCCTCTCACGCCCCCGCGTCCAAGCCCTGTCCCGGTCCAGAAGTCCACGGGGTAGCCGCCGTGGCTTGACATCCCGCCAGGAGATCAAGTTCCCTTCACTGAACGCGGCCTGCTCGCGCGCAGTCCCATCACCAGCCCATGCCTGGTGAAGGTCTGGGACGAAGGGGATTCGATTCCTCGGGCTTTGTGCAGCAGGTCGCATCGCTTCCTCTGCGGAACGCGAGCGCATGGGGCTTCGCACCGCGTCGAGGCAGGCGATGACCGTCCGTCGGAATGAAAAGAAGAGGGCTCGTGCGCTCCAGAAGCAGAGCGGCGAGCCGTATACGGCCGTTCTCGAACGCCTCCGGCGCTCTCACGCAATTGTTTCGCGAGTGAGGACCCAAATGGCTGAGATCGACTTGAGCAAGCCCATCGTCTACCGCGTCGAAGGGATGAACCACACGGCAACGCGGCGCAACGAAGTCTACCGCGTGGACGGAGACGAGCAGCTGCTGATGGACCTGCAGCTGCCGCCCGACCTCCCATCCGGAGCCCGGGTGCCGGCCATCTTCTTCGTCCACGGCGGCCCCATCCCGCGAGAGGGCGTGCCACCCAAGCAGTGGGGCATCTTCCAGTCCTACTCGGCGCTCGCGGCAGCGTCCGGGTTCGTGGGGGTGGCCTTCAATCATCGCCTGCACGCGCCGGAGGACTACCCTCGCTCCCAGAGCGACATCGCCGCGGCGGTGGAGTACGTCCGGAGCCACGCGGACAGGCTGAACGTGGACCCGTCCCGGATCGCGCTCTGGTATTTCTCAGGCGCAGGACCGCAGCTCTCGTGGGTCCTCCGCGAACGCCCGACCTTCGTGCGCTGCGTGCTTGCGTTCTATGCGCTCCTCGACGTCCGGGCCCTCGTGCCTCCGGGGGCGCCGCCCGTCCTCCTGGAGCAGGCTGCCGCCTACTCGCCCGCCGCGCTCGTAGGGACACGGGCCAAGGGGCTGCCCCTCTTCGTCGCCCGGGCCGGCCAGGATTCGCCGATGGTGAACCAGTCGATTGACGCCTTCATGCGCGAAGCGGCCGCTGCCGACGTTCAGATTGACTTCGCCGACCACCCGGAAGGCCGTCACACCTTCGACGTCCTGGACGACGTCGAGCGCTCCCGCGAAATCATCGCTCGGGCGATGGCCTTCGTAACGGCGCATCTCCCATAGCGACAGCAGGGTCTTTCTTCCTATCCGCCTGAAAACACCGAGGCCGGAAACCGCTGGGTCTCAGCGGCTTCTGGCCTCGGTCCTTCCACGACGACAGGGCCTTGCGATGCTGGCTCCCTGCGTCAGGGGACAGAGTGTCTGGAATGGAGTGGTCCCTTTGTATAGGGTCTCTGCCCTGCGTCTTGGGACGCAGTGGGACCCAGCCGGGCGTGGCAATCCCACGCATCGAATGAACCAGGAGGAAGCGTATGAGTGAACCCAAGAAGGTTGCACCGAAGCGCAAGCTCACCCTCAACCGCGAGACGTTGCGCAACATCGAAGGCGATGCCCTTCCATTGCTCGATGGCGTGGTGGGAGGCATGGTTGCCATTCTCACGGAAGGACGGGAGTGCCCTACGGCCAGGTGCCAGACGTCAACCTGCGTCTGAGTCGCCAGAAGTTCCGAGACAAACTCCGGTCGCATGCACGGCTACAGGGGGCATGCGACCGGCAAGGAGCCCTGCCGAGCTGGGGCTGACCGCATACGATAGGCGGATGACCGGCACGGCGGGATGGCGTCCCCTGGTGGAAGGTGAGTCGCGCGAGCACGCGCTGCGGGTGGCGCGCGAGCTGGCGGAGTCCCTGGAAGAACATGCGCGGCGAGTCCCTCTCTCCGCCTCGTTGTCGGGCGGGGCCGCGGGCCTGGCCCTGCTCTTCACGTGGCTGGACCGCGTGCACGCCTCCGCGCACGACGCTGTCATGGCCGAGCGACTCCTGGGCGAAGCGATGGACGCGGTGGCCTCGCGTCCCATGGGCGCGACGCTGTACTCCGGCATGACGGGCGTGGCCTGGGCCGTCGAGCACCTGACGGGGGGCGGTGAGGAGGAGGAAGGCAACGGACTGGAGGACGTGGACGCGGTGCTCGCCCGGCGTCTCGGCGTGTCGCCATGGACGGCGGGCTTCGACCTCATCAGCGGACTGGCGGGGCTGGGCGTGTACGCGCTGGAGCGGTTGCCACGCGCGGACGCCCGGCGCTGCCTGGAAGGTGTGGTGTCCCGGCTCGCGGAACTGGCCGAGGAACGCCCGGAGGGGCTCACCTGGAAGACCCAGCCCCAGTGGCTCCCCGAGGAGAAGCAGCGGGAGCAGCCCCACGGGAGGTACGACCTGGGCGTGGCGCACGGCGTGCCGGGCCTCATCCCCGTGCTGGCTGGAGCCGTGCGGGCGGGGGTGGCGGTGGAGCACGCGTGGCGGTTGCTGCGCGGCGCATGGAACTGGGTGATGGCGCAGCGTCTGCCCCAGGCTGGCATGCGGCTTCCGCACGCCATTCTTCCGGACCGGGCGCCGTCACCGTCTCGTCCCGCCTGGTGCTACGGAGACGTCGGCGCCTCGCTTGCGATGCACACCGCGGCCCGCGCCGTCGGGGAAGCCACTTGGAAGGCCGATGCGCTGGCGATGGCGCAAGCCGCCGCCTCGAGTCCGGTGGAGGACTCGGGTGTAACGGACGTGCCGCTGTGTCACGGGGCGGCCGGGCTGCTCCACGTCTACAACCGGCTCTATCAAGCCACCGGAGAAGAGGTCTTCGCCACCGCCGCCCGCCGGTGGTTGGAGATCACGCTCCGGCAGCGACAGCCGGGCCAAGGCATTGGTGGCTATGCCTACATGACCTGGGATGACAGGGGCACTCAGGTGTGGGCGGAGCGCCCCGGCCTGCTGGAGGGCACCGCGGGCATCGCGCTCGCGCTGCTGGCGGCGGCCTCGTCCGTGGAGCCTACGTGGGACCGGGTGCTGCTGATGTCCCTGCGTGGAGTGCAATAGCCGCGAGGACATCCTGGAGACGGGCTGGAGCCTGAAAACACCAAGGCCGGAAACCGCTGGGTCTCAGCGGCTTCCGGCCTCGGTCCTTCAGTGTCCCCGACGGGATTCGAACCCGTGTTACCGGCTTGAAAGGCCAGCGTCCTGGGCCTCTAGACGACGGGGACGTCGTCACTGCTTGAGTCGCGGGGGGCTCGAACCCCCGACCCTCGGCTTAAAAGGCCGGTGCTCTACCAGCTGAGCTAGCGACTCGCTATTCTTTTTTTCGCACCGACCGCAGGGCCACCAGCGGCTTCCGCGAGGCGCTTCCTACCAGCAGCGCCCGGGGAGTTCCACTGGCGATCGCAGGCGCTCGTTCCTGACACGCTCCGTCCTGGCCCCGGTGAACATCCAGCTGCCGGGCCCCCTCCATCCGTCAGCACCGGGCGCTATACACAGGGCATGTCCCAGGAAGTTCCTGAACCGCCCGACACCCCCGAGGACGAAGAGGCAGGGGAGCAGGCCCCGTTCCGCCGCTACCTCACCCGCGTGGGCGCCGAGCGCATGCACCGCGAGCTGCTCCAGCTGCTCAACGAGGCCCGCCCCAAGGTCACCGCGGAGGTCTCCGCCGCCGCCGCCCAGGGCGACCGTTCAGAAAACGCCGAATACATCTACGGCAAGAAGCGCCTGAGGGAGATCGACCGGCGCATCCGCTTCCTCCAGAAGCGCCTGGACACCGCCACCATCGTCACCCCCTCGGAACAGGGGGACCGCTCGAAAGTCTACTTCGGCGCCACCGTCACCCTGGAGGACGAGGACGGAACGCGCAGCACGTACCAGATTGTCGGCTCGGACGAGATCGACGCCTCCGGAGGCCGCATCAGCGTCGAGTCACCCATGGGCCGCGCGCTGCTGCGCAAGTCCCAGGGCGACACCGTGGAGGTGCGGCGCCCACGGGGTGAGATTGAGCTCACCCTGGTGGACATCCGCTACGACTAGGACGCAGGACGCCCCCATGCCCCGGACGCCAGAGCTCAGCTCCCATGCTCGCCGCACCTATTCGCGCCTGAGCAGCGTGGACCTGGCCGCGTCCGCGGAGGCACCCCTGTCCCTGGACGACCTGGGCCTGGAGCCCGGCGCCGACCGCGTGGGCCTGGCGTTCGGCACCTACAGCCGCGAGGGCCTGGAGCGCGCCCTCCAGGCCTACGGCTTCGCCCAGCGCCTGGAAGATCGGGTGGGCCCCGTCGAGCTGCGCCTGTCCTGCCAGGACCCGTTCCAGCCGCGCATCACCCTCCTGAGCCGCCGTTACCACTCGCCCGTCGTGGACCTGTCCCTGCGCCAGGCCCCGGGCGCGGAGGTGGGCTTCACCCGCTCCACCGCGGAAGCCCCGCTGCTCTACGTGGACAGCCTCCTGTTGCAGCACCCGGGGCGCCCCTTCGACTGGAACCGCCCGCCGCTGCCGGGACAGCTCCACCCCGGCCTCTCCCTGTCGCGCGACCTGATGGAGCTGTTGCACCTCATGGCCCGCCGCATCGGCGCGGAAGGCGTGGCGCTGATGCCCGCGACGTTCTCCGCGGCGTGCGTCTACGAGCCGCGCTTCACCTTCGTGGATGGCGCGAAGCAAGGGCACTTCAGCGCCCTTCGCCGCGCGGGCCGCGGCTGGCCCCGCTGGGTGCTGGCATGGGCGGTGGAGCTGGGCTGCATGCGGGACGCGGAGGGGCAGCCGGCCCTCTTCACGCCCACGCCGATGATCAGCCCCCTGTCGCGCCGGGTGGCCCGGCGGCTGGAGACGCGCGGCTGGCAGCGGGCGTGGCGCTTCCATTCGAAGCAGACGCTGTCGCTAGACGAAGAGGCGCTGCAGGCGCGCTTCCCCTGGGCCCGCATGCCTCCCGGCCCCCCGCCCGAGAGGGTGGTGGAGATGCTCGGGTATGATCCGCTGGCGCCCGCGTCGCTGTACCAGGACGCCGGGGAGCCCGCGCCCGCTGCGCCGCGCACGGCCGCGACGCCCTGAGGGGGCGTTGTAGCGCCCTGTTTCGAGCCTGGAGCGGCGTGCTGTTTCGGACGGACCGCCGTGCTTTCAGACGGGAATGCGGCTGGTGGCCCCTCGTTCGGTGCCTATATTGAGCGTCGTCGGTCACCCAAGGTCGTCGCTCGCCGTCAGCAATCGCACCCGAACCAGGTCAGGTCGCGAAGCCCTCGATGCGAAAGAACTTCATCCTCGACACGAACGTCCTCCTCCATGACCCCCGCAGCATCTACGGGTTCAAGGACAACAACGTCATCATCCCCATCTACGTCATCGAGGAGATCGATCAGTTCAAGCGCGATCTCTCCGAGCTGGGGCGCAACGCGCGACTGGTGGCGCGCTACCTGGACTCCTTCCGCGCGGAAGGCTCCATGAAGGAGGGCGTCCCGCTGCCGCACGGCGGGATGCTCCGCGTGGCCTTCACCGACCGTTCGCTGCCGTCCTCCATGGCGGACAGCAACCTGGTGGACAACCGCATCCTCGCGGTGGCCCTGGACCTGATGGAGACCGAGCCGGAAACCCAGGCCGTCTTCATCACCAAGGACACCAACCTGCGCATCCGCGCCGACGCCCTGGGCCTGTCCGCCCAGGACTTCGACACCGAGCGCGTCGAAATCACCGACCTCTACACCGGCTTCACGGAGCTGCTCGTCCCCACGGAGATGGTGGATGCGCTCTACAAGCCCGGCGGCGAGGTGGAGGTGCCGGCCCAGGACCGGCTCTTCCCCAACCAGCTGGTGCTGCTCAAGGATGAGCTCAACCCGTCCCACACCGCCATGGCCCGCTTCAACGGCGCCAAGGCGCGGCTGGTGCCGCTCGCGCGCAGCAGCAAGGAAGGCACCTGGGGCATCCGGCCGCGCAACATGGAGCAGGCCTTCTGCCTGGACCTGCTGCTCAACGACGACATCAAGCTCGTCACCATCGTCGGCAAGGCGGGCACGGGCAAGACGCTGCTCGCCATCGCCGCGGGCCTGCAGAAGGTGACGGAGGAGGGGCTGTACCACAAGCTGCTGGTCAGCCGTCCCATCTTCCCCCTGGGCCGCGACATCGGCTACCTGCCGGGCAGCGTCGAGGAGAAGTTGAACCCCTGGATGCAGCCCATCTTCGACAACGTCGAGTTCCTCATGAACCTCAGCCGCGCGGACAAGAAGGCCGGGCGCGGCCACCATGAGCTCATCGACCTGGGGCTGATGGAGATTGAACCGCTCACGTACATCCGCGGGCGCAGCATCCCCAACCAGTTCATCATCGTGGACGAGGCGCAGAACCTCACGCCGCACGAGGTGAAGACCATCCTCACCCGCGTGGGCGACAACACGAAGATCATCCTCACCGGCGACCCGTTCCAGATCGACAACCCGTACGTGGACTCCACGAACAACGGGCTCGTGCACGTGGTCAACCGCTTCAAGAACGAGAAGATCGCCGGCCACATCACCATGGCCAAGGGCGAGCGCAGCATGCTGGCCGAGTTGGCGGCCAACCTGCTGTAGAGCGCCGAAGGCCCGTGCCTGATAGAGACGAGTCATGACCCAGGACGGCACCGACAAGCCCGGCACCCCCGGCGAGGAGAAGAAGCCCCTCGTCGAGTACCCCTCCGTCTACGAGTACAAGGTGATGGGCAAGGCGACGGTCGAGGAGACGCCCGGCTTCGAGGAGCACGTGCGCTCGCTCTTCCGCCGGAAGCTGGGCTCGGAGGTCTCCCCGGACTCCATCCACGTGCAGCACAGCCGCAAGGGGAAGTTCGTGTCCCTGAGCGTGTCCGTGCTGCTGTTGTCCGAGGAGCAGCGCCGGGCCATCTACGCCGAGCTGCACCAGGATCCGCGCATCGTCTACTACCTGTGAGGCAGGCGGTGCGCGGGCGGATGCCCCAGGGCGCCCGGAGGCGGCCGGCGGCTGGAAGTCCGGCCAGGGTGCGTATATGAGGGTGGCATGAGTCCCGCCGAGCACTTCCCGCTGTACCACCCGCCGGGGGCGCAGCGCGCGTTCGGATCCGACGACGCCACGCGCCGCTTCGCCAAGGTGGCCCAGCTCGAACAGGGCTCCCGCGTGCTGGTGCTCGGCTGTGGTCCGGAGGGCAGCGCCGCCGTGCTGCTGGCCCAGGAGCTCAAGTGCTCCGTGGTGGCCGTGGACACGGACGAAGCGCTGGTGTCCCCCGTCCGCGAGCGCGTGCGCAGCCAGGGCCTGTCGGACCGCATTGAGGTGCGCCGCGTGGCGCCGGACGCGCTGGGCATGCTGGATGGGCCCTTCCACGGCATCCTCGTGCCAGGGCGCGTGCACTACCCGCTGGACGTGTGCTTGCGCGTGTTCCGCCCGCTGTTGGGCAAGCGCGGCCGCGTGGGCTTCACCTTCCCGGCGCGCGTGGGCCGCTTCACGCCCAAGCCCGTGCTGGACTTCTGGGAGAAGCGCCTGGGCGCGCCGCTGCTGCTCCCGCGCGAGCTCCTGCAGGCGCTGGAGAACGGCGGCTTCGAGCCGGAGTCCGTGGAGTCGCTGCACGACACGGAGCTGGACGCGCTCTACAAGGACATGGAAGCGCACCTGCCGGAAGCCGCCGCGCCGGAGAGCGCCACCTTCCGCGAGGAGCTGGCCCTGCACCGCGAGCACAACCTGAAGCCGGGCGTCAGCTACGCGTTCGCCGTGGGCCGGCGCAAGGAGCCGGGAGAGAAGCCCCCGGCGTCGCGCGACCGCGGCTGAAGTCTGTTGGAGTCTTGCTGCGTGGGGGAGGGCCCGAGGACTCCGGGCCCTTCAACCGCCGGGACTGCCGTTACTGCACGCCGTTGAAGTCGAGCAGCTCGATGGACTCGGGCGCCACGGACAGCGTGACCTGCTCGCGGTAGCCGGCCGCGTCGCCGCCGACCTGGAAGGGCATGGGGCGCGCGAAGCGGATGGTGACCTCGCGGGCGTGGAAGTCGTGGAGGCCTTCCGGAGCCCAGCGGCCGTTCCACAGGCGGGGCAGGTTGGCCAGCACCTGCGTGGGCGACACCTGGCCCAGGCGCAGCTGCAGGAAGCCCCGGCGGTCATTCGCGTGGGGGAACATGCGGAAGCCGTAGCCGTAGAAGGGCATGGTGCCCGCGGCGGCCATCATCAGCTTGCCCCGGAAGAGCACCGAGCCCGGCGCCAGCGGCCCGCCCACGGCCTGGCCTTCCGCGCCCAGGCGGTACGCCTCAGACGGGCCGTTGACCACTTCGCACTCCACCAGCACGGAGCTGGTGAGGTAGTGCGGCACCGTCTTGAAGGCCACCGCGGAGAAGTAGCCGCCACCACCGGACATGACCCGCTTGAACATGCCCTTGCCCAGCGACTCCTTCACGGAGATGTAGTCGTTGAGCACCTTGCCATCCACGCCCAGGCCCGCGAACGGGGCACGCTGGCCGTCCACCTGCACCAGGTCCATGGTGCGCACGCCGGGGACCTCCGCCGCGCGGGCGCGCACCACGTCGTTGAGGATGCCGTCGCCCCGGGTGCTGGACGCGTTGACGAACGCCGCGATGCCGTTGCCCGTGCCCAGCTTGAGGATGCCGAAGCGCGGCGCGGCCTGCCCGGCGAACTTCCCGCGCGGGCCCACCTGCTGCAGCACCTCGTTGACGAAGCCCATGAAGGTGCCGTCGCCGCCGCCGGTGAACACCGTGGGGTAGCCCCGCTCCAGCACCGTCTGCGCGATGCGGCGCGCGTCCAGCGGCGAGCGCGACAGGAAGAGGTCCTCCTCCGGCACCACGTGCGACAGCAGCTTGACCACCCGGGCGTCCACCTTGCGGGCGTTGGCGTTCAGCAGGACCGCGACCTTCGGCTCGGCGGACGGCAGCGCCGCGGGCGAGCGGCGGTAGTCCGTGGAACGCAGGGGCTGAACCAGCATGGACGACTCCAGGGGGGCGGGGAGCGGTATGACAGCGGTGACGCGGTTCGGACTGTGCACTTTTCTCGCCAACCCCTGACGCGCGGCGTTAGCCGGGCACCCTGATGTGATTTCGAGGGGTTGAACGGTCCGCTGGTGTCCAAAATGCCCGCCCGGTTGCTACCGCGGGGTGACGGCGGTGTAGAGCGCGTTACGCACCCGTGGCGCGCGGATGGCGTTCAGGTGACGCGGCGCCTCAAAAGAGCCTGGGGGGAGCCAGGGGGGACTGCGCACTGCGCTACGCAGCGGCCGTCATCACCTTTGCGCTGGGTGCCCGGGCCTACGGGGAAACCCGTCCTCGCGTTTGACACGCCGGGGGGGGTGGTTACGTTGGGCATACATCGGGATTTCGCAGGAAAAACGCAGTCATTTCCAGAGGATGGGAACCGTGGGCAAGATTATCGGAATCGACCTGGGCACCACGAACAGCGTGGTGGCGATCATGGAGGGTCGCGAGCCCAAGGTCATCGTCAACGAAGAGGGAGCTCCCACCACGCCTTCGGTGGTCGCGTTCACGAAGGACGGGGAGCGCCTGGTCGGTCAGGTGGCGAAGCGCCAGGCCATCACCAACCCGGAGCAGACCGTCTACTCGGTGAAGCGCTTCATGGGCCGCCGTTTCGAGGAGACGACCGAGGAAGCGAAGCTCGTCCCCTACAAGGTGGGCCGTGGCCCCAACGGCGACGCGCGCGTGGACATCGCGGGCAAGCAGTACAGCGCCCCGGAGATCAGCGCGCAGGTGCTGCTGAAGCTCAAGCGCGCCGCGGAGAACTACCTGGGTGAGAAGGTGACGGAGGCGGTGATCACCGTCCCGGCGTACTTCAACGACGCCCAGCGCCAGGCCACCAAGGACGCGGGCGAGATCGCCGGCCTCACCGTGCGCCGCATCGTGAACGAGCCCACCGCGGCCGCGCTCGCGTACGGCATGGACAAGAAGAAGGATGAGAAGATCGCCGTCTACGACTTCGGCGGCGGCACCTTCGACGTGTCCATCCTGGAGGTGGGCGAGAGCGTCGTGGACGTGCTCGCGACCAACGGCGACACGCACCTGGGCGGCGACAACATCGACCTGGAGATCATGAACTGGCTGATCAGCGAGTTCAAGAAGGACACCGGGCTCGACGTCAGCAAGGACAAGATGGTCATCCAGCGCCTGAAGGAGGCGGCGGAGAAGGCCAAGATCGAGCTGTCCAGCGCGACGCAGACGGAGATCAACCTGCCGTTCCTCACGGCGGATGCCTCTGGCCCGAAGCACCTGAACGTGAAGCTCACGCGCGCCAAGTTCGAGCAGATGATTGGCCCGCTGGTGGAGCGTTCGCTGGAGCCGTGCCGCAAGTGCCTGAAGGACGCGGGCCTGGACCCCAAGGACCTCAACGAGGTCGTGCTGGTGGGCGGCACCACGCGCATCCCCCTGGTGCAGGAGGCGGTGAAGAAGCTGTTCGGCAAGGAGCCCAACCGCTCCGTGAACCCGGACGAGGTCGTGGCGGTGGGCGCCGCGGTGCAGGCAGGCGTGCTCTCCGGCGAGGTGAAGGACATCCTCCTGCTGGACGTCACGCCGCTGTCGCTGGGCGTGGAGACGCTGGGCGGCGTGATGACGAAGCTCATCGAGCGCAACACCACCATCCCCACGCGCAAGTCGGAGACCTTCTCCACGGCGGCGGATGGCCAGACGCAGGTGGAGATCCACGTGCTGCAGGGTGAGCGCGAGATGGCGGGCGACAACCGCAGCCTCGGCCGCTTCCACCTGACGGGCATGCCCCCGGCGCCGCGCGGCGTGCCGCAGATTGAGGTGACGTTCGACATCGACGCGAACGGCATCCTCAACGTCAGCGCGAAGGACAAGGCGACCGGCAAGGAGCAGAAGGTCACCATCAGCCACTCGTCCGGTCTGTCGAAGGACGAAGTGTCGAAGATGGTGGACGACGCGCGCAGCAACGAGTCCGCGGACAAGGCTCGCCGCGAGCTGGTCGAGGTGAAGAACCAGGCGGAGAGCGCGGCGTACGCCTCGGAGAAGATGCTCAAGGAGAACAAGGACAAGCTCACCCCCGACGTGGCGAAGTCCATCGAAGAGGGTGTCGCGGAGCTGAACCGGGTCCGCGAGGGGCAGGACAAGGACGCCATCAAGGCGGCCCTCGAGAAGCTCCAGCAGGCCAGCTACAAGGCGGCCGAGGAGATGTACCGGGCCACCGGCGGCGCGCCGGGCGCCACGCCTCCTCCGGGCGCCGAGCCCTCCGCGGCTCCGGGCTCCAGCGCCCAGCCGTCCGCGAAGGACGACGTGGTGGACGCCGAGTTCCGCCAGTCGTAAGGCCGTGAGCCTCCCGCCACGAAGCGGGGGCTGAAGACCCGAGGCCGGTGCTCCGTCGAGGGGCGCCGGCCTTCTTCATTTTCTTCCGCGGCGCTGGACGGGTGTGCCGGGCGCGGGATGAGGGCCGGGAGCAACCCCGCGAATTCACGCGGACAGGAAGTGGCGGAGGCGCTGCAAGGGGAGGGCGGGTTCCTCGCGGTCCTTCCACGAAGGTGTCCCGTCATGTCCCGCATCGACTCGCTGTTGTCCGGCCTCCTCCCAGACCTCGCCGCCCCCGAGGGCGCATCCCTTCCTTTGGCCCCGCGCGCACAGGAGCCTTCACGGACGTCGGCCGCTCCGGCCAACTTCGTGGAGGTGTTTCGGGGGAGTGGCGCGCCGGCTCCGAACCCGGCTCCGGCGAGGGCGCCGCAGGTGGCGCCCCGGGCGCGGGAGGGCAATGGCTTCGACTTCGGCGTGGGGGGCGCGTTCCCGCCGAGGCCCACGGGGTCCGTGATGGAGCAGATGAAGCAGGGGGCGCGGCTCTTGGAGCAGACCCAGGCCGCCGCCTTCAGCGTGACGCTGGACAGGGGCCCTTCCATGGACGCCTACGCGCGCACGCAGCTGGCGCAGCTGGACCCGAGCCCGCCCATCGCGGGGGCTCCCACGGCGCTCACGGACTACACCAGCACCCTTCCCGGCGTGTCCGCGAAGGACGCCTTCGAGGCCTTCCTCCGCAACCCGGAGCTGCTCTTCGGCGCGGCGGGCATCTCCCTGCGGCCGGCGGCGAGCGTGCTGACGGATGGCGCCCGGCTGTTCCTGGAGGAGCAGGGGCCGCCGCCGGTGTGGGCGCCCATCACCGTGAAGCTCAACGAGACGGAGCGCGTCGTCCACATCACCACCCTGGACGGACACCCGCTGCGCGGCACCAACCAGTTCGTCTTCGACGACGACGGCAACGGAGGCACGCGCATCCGACAGTACTCGGCCTTCCAGGGCAGCTCTCCGGCGACGTCGGTGGGGCTCGCGCTGATGGATCCTATTGAACGGCAGCATGACATCTGGCGCAGCGTGCACGGACAACTGCATGAGATGCTCAAGCCGCGTTGACATACTGGGCGCAAGCGGGAGGTGACCCATGACGACGCTCCAGACGACGCCGCCGGGACATGACGTGGTCCTCTACGACAGCCACTGCCGCGTGTGCAGCGGCGCCGCGCGGGAGATGCGCAAGCTGGTGGGCGGGACGGGCACACAGCTGCTGTCGTTCCGCGACGAGGGCGTCCTGGACGCCTTCCCCGGCGTGAGCTTCGAGCGCTGCGAGAAGGCCATGCAGCTCATCCAGGCGGACGGCCGGGTCCTGGAGGGAGCGGAGGCCATCGTCCGCGCGCTGGGCCGGCGGCCGTTGGGGCGGCTGCTCTACGTGTACTACGTGCCCGGACTGCGGCAGCTGGCGGACGCGGTGTACGGGGTCGTGGCCCGCTACCGCTTCCGCATCGCGGGTCGCGACTGCCCCGACGGGGCCTGCGCGGTGCACTTCAAATAGGGGGAGGGGCGCGGGTAGCATGCGGCCCTCGTGACTTCGCCCCCTCCCAACCTGCAGGCCGCCCAGTCCTTTCGCCGCTTCTTCGGGGAGCTGCGGGAGACGTACCTGGAGCGGGAAACGCTGTTCACGCAGATTGAACTGGCGCTGCTCTGCCGCGAGCACGTGCTGGTGGTGGGGCCACCCGGGACCGCGAAGAGCGCGGTCGCCAGCGCCGTCCTGGGGCGCATCACCGACGAGGTGTCCGGGCTGCCGTCGCTGTTCTCCAAGCAGATCGCGGAGACGACGCTGCAGACGGACCTCATCGGGCCGGTGGACTTCAAGGTCCTCACGGAGACGGGGCGCACGGAGTACCTCACCGACGAGGGCATGCTGGGGGCGGTGCACGCGTTCCTGGACGAGGTCTTCGACGGCCGGGACATGCTGCTGCGCTCCATCCTCAACGTGATGTACGAGCGGGAGCTGAAGCACGGCCGCAAGGTGACGGCCGGCCGCACCGAGTGCGTGGTGATGACGAGCAACCGGTACCTCACGGAGGTGCTCGCGCGCTCGCCGGAGCTGCTCCTGGCGTTCGCGGACCGGTTGAGCTTCATCAGCTTCGTGCCCAAGGCCTTCGCCCGGCGGGAGAGCCGGGCCGCCATGCTGCACCGCTTCGTGCACGGGACGCGGCCGGACCTGCGCGCCACGCTGACGCTCCAGCAGCTGGACCTCCTCCAGGACGCGGTGGCGCAGGTGAAGGTGCCCGGCCACGTGCTGGAGGGCGTGGAGATGCTCACGGACGCGCTGGAGCGCGCGCTCGTGGCGCAGGTGTCGAAGCTGCCGGACTACGTGCCCACGAAGTACTTCTCCCAGCGCTCGGTGGTGAAGGCGCTCTGGACGCTGAAGGCGGCGGTGGTGCGCGATCAGATCTACCGCCGTCCGGACCGGCTGCTCGAGGCCACGGTGGAGGACCTGGACGCGCTGCGCTGGTTCTTCCTGCTGGGCGGCCCGGCCGCGGCGGAGGTGGACGCGCTGCTCAAGACGGCGGTGGACCCTCGCGAGCGGGCGCAGCTGGAGATCGTCCGGCTGGAGCAGCGCACCTTCGACGAGGTGCTGGGCAAGGTGCGCCAGGAGCTGGGCGGCGGCGTGGAGCGCGAGGCGACGACGCTCGCGGCCGCGGATGACGTGAACGCGGCGGAGGGCTTGAGCCGCAACTGGCAGGCGGGCGTGGTGTCCACCACCGCGCGCGCCGTGCTGGGCAAGCTGGTGCCGGGCCCCCGCCATGGTCAGAACCGGGCGCCGCTCTTGGTGGCGGCGCGCGCGCTGGTGGCCGCCCTGGAGCAGCGGCTGTCGCGCGGCATGGCGACGGGGCAGGGCGAGGGGCGCGGCGGCGTGGCGTTGCTCATCGCCATCCGCGACGTGCTGGAGCTGAGCCGGGCGGTGCCGGAGCTCAAGCCGGGCTACCCCGCGCTGTGTGAAGCGGCCGCGCGGTTCCTGGAGCAGGCGCTGGAGATGAGCGCGTCCGCGGCGGAGGGGCTCGCGTTCGAGGACAGCGTCAAGATGGAGTGGCTGGTCGGGCTCGCGGAGAACCTGGAGGAGGAGCTGGGCGTGATGGGCTCGCTGGCGGCGATGCTCGGCGAGGCGGTGCCGTCCCTCCAGGAGCGGCTGCGCGCCGCGGACCGGGACACGCGCCGCCGGGTGGTGGCCGCGCTGCGGCGCCGCGTGTCGGCGGCGTTCCCCGCGCAGGCGCCCCGGGGCCGCAAGGATCCGCTGGATGCCCTGGCGGCGGACTCGCGGCGGCTCACCCAGCTGGAGAACGCCCTGACGGCGCTGGACCCCTCGCAGGCCGGGTTGAAGCAGGAGCTGCTGCGGCCGCTGAGCGTGGCGTACGCGCGCGAGGTGCTGGGGGCCACCCCGTTCGAGCGCATCGAGCAGTACGGCCGCGCGGTGCAGGCGGTGGCGGAGAACCTGCGGCGCGAGGGCGTGACGGCGGAGCCGGTGCTCGCCGAGTGCCGCGACCTGATGGAGAACCGCCTCCGCGAGCACGCCCGGGTGCTGTCGCGCGAGGTGGCCAGCCCGCCTCCGGCGCCCAACGCGGTGCTCAACGGCGATGCGTACACCTACTACCGGGGCGAGCTGTCCGCGCAGGCCCCCGACGGCGAGCTGTCCGCGCTGGTGGGCCTGGACGGCCAGTTGATGGCGGCGCGTCCCCCGTCCGCGTCCGCGTTCCTCTCCGACACGGTCCGCGCGGCGGTGGCCGAGGCGGAGCTGTCCTTCCTCCAGTCGCGCATCAAGTACCTGCGCAGCTGGCTGACGCAGCTCTTGTCCGCGCTGCCCGCTCCGGAGGCGCTCAACGGCCGCGCCGACGCGGAGCGCACCTTCGAGCGGCTGGTGCGCAGCCGCTTCCCCCAGCTCGCCCTCAAGGAGGGTGAGCTGGTGCGGCTCAAGTCCACGCTGGGCATGCTGGAGGCGCTCCCGGGCGAACTGGGAGACAGCGCGCGCAAGCTGTCCGCCCAGCTGCGCGGCATCGACGAGGACTTCGGACGCTTCAGCCGGCAGGTGCTGGAGCGGCGGACCGCGCCGTGAATGGAAGGCGGCGCTGAGACGTGCTCGCGCGTCGGCTCACTCCCCTGCGGCAGCGCCTGGATGCGCTCCGCCAGCCCGTGGCGGCCCGGGGTGGCGCGTGGTCCTGGCCCTTCGGCCGCAAGCTGAAGGGGCCGGAGGACCTGGGCCTGCCGGTGCTCGTGGCGCTCGACCGCGAGCTGGACCGCGTGGGCGTCCATACCGCCGCCGATGCCCGGCTGCTGCTCGCGCTGGGCACCCAGCGGGGCAGGGCGGGGGCGCTCGCGCAGGGGCTCGCCGCGCGCGCGAACCAGGCCCTGGAGGAGTTCGAGGAGTGCATGCGCCTGGTGGAGAGGGCGCACCGCTCCGGGGAGATGCCGTCGGGCGCGCTCACCGCGCTGGACCGTGGCTTCGTGCGGCTGGCCCGCGCGGTGAAGGTGGCGGACCTCTTCAGCCGCCCGCTGGAAGCAGCCGGCGGTGACGACGCGCCGTTTGAAATCTTCGAACGCCCGGCCGGGACGACCCGCGAGCGGCCGCCGGCCAATGCCCGCCTGGCCGTCGCGGAGCTGCTGGCCGCCCGTGCCCGGGACAACGTCATCGACCTGGTGCAGAAGCGGCGTGACCTGGACCTGGCCCACGAGATGCTTCTGCGCCTGGGCACGACGGACGCGGACCGCGCGCGGAGCATGGCGCTGCGCAACGACGTGGCGGAGGCACGCGAGCGGGTGCGCGAGGTGCCTCCCACGCGCTCGCTGGAGGCGCTGGTGCGCAACGTGCGGGAGAGCGCCCAGAAGGATCCCCGGGGCGCCTACCGTTCGTTGCAGGGCCTCTACGAGCGCGCCATCGAAGCGGGAGACTCGGAGCTGGCCTCCGCGGCTCGGCGCGCGCTGACGCCGCTGCTTCCCCCGGAGCCCCGGCTGACGCGGATGGTGGAGGACGCGGAGGCGGGCGCACGGCTCCAGTGGCTGGGGGAGTCGGACGCCGAGGTGGACTCCGGGCGCGAGAAGGAGGACGCGCCGGACGAGCAGCTGGCGGACCTGGCGTTCTCCCTGAAGCCGGAGCAGCTGGCCACGTTCGACCTGGCGGCGGGGTGTGCCCGCTACTTCGACGTGGAGGACTCGCTGTCGGAGGAGATCGTCGAGAAGGACGCCGCCGCCGCGCGCGCCGTTCCGCGCCAGGTGCCCTATCCGACGCAGACGATGTCCTTCACCACCACGGGCAGCCTGGACGAGATCCACCACTTCGTCATCACGGATCCGCGGCGCCTGCTCCAGGACCTCGCGGGGCACCGGCAGCTCGTGCGCACGTACCTGGACGACGCTCCGCCCCCCAAGCCGCGCAAGGTGAAGCGCACCGCCGTGCGCGTCTATGTCTGCGACGCCTCCGGCTCCATGCACGGCGCTCGGGCGCGCTTCCGTGACGCCCTCATCATCGCGGAGCTGAACAACCTGCGCGTGAAGGCGCGGCGCGGAGAGAACTTCGACCCGCTCTACTTCAGCTTCTTCAACGACGTGCCCACGGAGCTGGCCCGCGTGGACACCGCCGCGGAGGCGACCCGGCAGATTGAGAAGCTCTTCCGGGACTCACCCGCGGAGGGGCAGACGGACATCTCGCTGGCCCTGCTGTCCGCGTTCGACTCCATCCGCGCCGCGCAGGGGCGCGACCCGTATCTCGCTCGCGCCACGGTGGTGCTGATCACCGACGGCGAGGACCGCGTGGACCTGGACCTCATCCGCCGCACCCGCGCGCCCATGGGCGCCCTGGACATCGCGCTGAGCTTCATCTCGCTGGGCGAGGAGAACCCGGACCTCAAGTCCCTGGTGCTGGAGCAGCGCGCCGCGGGAGGCCGCGCCTTCTACCACCCGCTCTCCGACGAGGAGATCCGCTGGGCGCGCACGGAGTTCGACACGCCCTGGCGCACGCTCTTGCCTCGCGACGTGCCGGCCTCGCTGGAGGCCCTGGAGGCGCTGGCCCCGCACCTGGACGCGCTGGAGGCGGTGGCGGCCGGCCGCGCGCCCGGAGCGGGCGTGGCCGTGGAGGCCTCCTTCGACGCGCTCTTCCCGCCCACGCCCGCAGCGCCCGCCGTGCCGGAGACGCCCGGCGCGGAGCTGGTGGCGCGGGTGACGGACATCCTGGAAGCGGTGGGCGAGGCCGCGTCGCTCGCCCCCACGGACCGCCGCGCGACGGAGAGCGTGGTGCTCCTGCAGCACCTGCTGTCCGTCTACGGACTCACGCCCGCGCGCTACCTGGCCGTGCTGTCCGGCGGCGGGCGCCCGGTGGGCGAGGCGTTGGAACGGGTGCGGCTGCTCTGCCGCCCGTTCGGGTAGGCTTCAGGGCACGCGCCATGTTCGGCTTCCTCAAACGCAAGAAGACACCCCCGGCGCCCGTGGACCCCCTGGCCACGTTCGATCGGCTCATCGAGGACCTGGAGCGCCAGGCGGCCGAGGTGCGCAAGTCCGCCGCCACGCTGCTGGCCTTGAAGGGCGAGCTGTCCCGCTCGGTGACGCGCTACACGGCCCGCCTGGGCGACATCGCCGGACGGCGCCAGACGGCGCAGGACCGAGGAGACGCGAAGGGCGTGGGCGTGCTGGAGCGCGACCGCGTGCAGACCGAGCGCCTGCTGGAGTCCACGCGCGAGTCGCTGCGGCGCGCGGAGCGGGACTCGGAGCTGCTGCTGGGCGCGGCCGGTGAGCTGGGCGAGCGCGTGGCGGACCTGCGCATCGAGCGTGAGAGCGCGTCCGCGCGGATGGCCGCCGGCGGCGTCGTCACGGAGGCCCTGCGCGAACAGGTGGAGCGCTTCGACCGGGTGATGGCGCTGGAGGCCGCGCGCGACGAGGTGGAGAAGGCGCACGCCCTGGCGGACATCTACCGCGAGGAGCACCAGCCCTCCGCTTCGCCCCGGCGCGTGAAGTAGGGGAGGGGGCTGCTTCAGGTCCGCCGCGCGGTCTGGTGCAGCTCCAGCACGATGTTGCCGCCCTTGAAGAGCCGCACCGCGCCGGACGTCTGGCTCACCGTGAGCGCGATGCAGTGCGTGGAGGAAGTAATCCCCGCGGAGGCCGCGTGGCGCGCGCCCAGGCCCAGGGGAATCTTCACCGTGTCGTCGTTGGCGGACAGGTAGCGGCCCGCGGACAGCACCACGCCGTCCTCGCGGATGACGAACGCGCCGTCCAGCACGGAGAAGTTCTTGATGGCGTCGCGAATCTTCGGGTCGAGCACGTTGCGCTCGGACTCCGACAGGCCCTGGAACGGGTTGATGGTGAGCTGCCGGCTCTTCTCCAGCACGCTCGTGTGGTCGCCAATCGTGATGATGGTCCCGATGGGATGGCCCTCGAAGCCCTCCTGGCCAATCTGCAGCGCCAGCTGGATCAGCGCGTCCACCACCTGCGAGTTGAACTCCTCGCCCAGCTTCACGCCCTCGATGGCCAGCCGGTCGTCCAGCGACCCGCCGATGCGCATCTGCATCAGCGTGTCCGGCGCGCGGCCCACCTTGCCCGTCATGCAGAGCACGAGGTCGCCCTCCTTGAACGCCCCCTGAGACAGCGCGGACACGAGCGCCACCTTCACCCGCTCCGTGCGCGAGTAGTCGTACGCGGGGATGACCAGCGCGCGGAACTTCCTGCGCTGGAGCTCCTGTGCCAGCGGTTCCAACGTCACCGCGTACACCAGCTTCTTGCGCGCGGGCTTACCCCGGAGGTCATCCGGAGGAATGGGCACGTCGCTGATGTAGAGGAAGTGGTCGACCTCGCTCTTGGCGGCCAGGGTGAGCGCCGAGCGCAAGAATTCCCGATCGAACTTCGTGTTGTCGCTCAAGGGGCTCCTCGTGAACCCACGATTTGAAGCCGGTCAGCTTGACACTGGCAGCTGCATGAATAAAGCTTTCGGGCCCTTTTTTTGGGGCAGGCCCCCTCTACCCGTCCAACGGAGCCGCAGGCTGTGAACCAGAAAGATCTCAAGCGTTACAAGAAGATGCTCGAGGACAGCAAAGCGAGCCTGCTCGAAAGCGCGAAGAAGACCCTGGTGGAGGAGTCTTCGTTCGACACGGACGACCTGCCTGACGAAATCGACCAGGCCGCCTCCGAGTACACCCAGTCCATGGTCTTCCGCCTGCGGGACCGCGAGAAGTTCCTCCTGCAGAAGATCGACGGCGCCCTCAAGCGCGTGGAGGACGGCACCTTCGGCATCTGCGAGCGCTGCGAGGAGGACATCTCCCCCAAGCGCCTGGATGCGCGTCCGGTGACGACGCTCTGCATCCGCTGCAAGGAAGAGCAGGAGAAGAAGGAAAAGTCCTACGGCTGAGGCCGTAGTGCTTCACCGGACCGCACGGTGTCCCCGTGCGGTCCGTTGCTTCAGACCGCCGCGGGCTGGATCTCCACCCGCAGCAGCTGCCGGCCGATGAGGAAGTGATCGCCGTTGTCGACGAAGGTCGGCCCCGCCAGGCGGATGAAGGTGCCGTTGGACGAGCCCACGTCGCGCACCATCAGCCGGTCTCCCCGCACCTGCAGGAGCGCATGCCGCCCGGACACGAAGCCGTCCGTGGGGAAGGCGATGTCGCCCTGCTCGCGACCCAGCAGGTTGTCCCCGTCCTTGAGCGGGAAGGCCGCGCCGCGCAGGCCGCCCTCCAAGAGCTGGATGAGCCGCAGCCGGTAGCCGGGATCCGGCGAGCCCCACACCTGCGTGCCGCCAGGCCCCAGCGCCGCCGCCGGGATGGGCTCCAGCACCATGCGCTGGCGTCCCAGGCGCAGCTCTCCACCGGCGGGCAATTCACGCTCGTTGCGCAGGCGCACGAAGACGCCGTTGGCGCCGCCCACGTCCTCGATGGCGAGCCTTGCGCCGGAGAAGAAGAAGCGCGCCTGCACGGGCATGATGAACGGGTCGTCGGTGAGCGCGATGTCCGCCTGCTGTCCGCAGGTGAGGGTGTCGCGCTGCATGCGCACGAGCGACTCCGGGCCTCCGTCCGCGCGCACCACGCGGATGGACACCTGCGGGCGCGACGAGATGTGCGCCACGGCCATCACCATGGTCCCGGAGCGCAGCGCCGAGCCGCAAGCTCGGCAGACAGTGGCATCCCGGGAATTCTCGGTGTCACAGCGGGGGCAATAGTCCACGGCGTCCATGCGAGCGTCCCTTCTAGCAGGCCCGCGCCGCGTTGGGGGGCCCGACAGCGCACGGCTTGCTCCCCACCCGAGCGGCATGGTGAAGTCCCGGCCCCACCGACTGGACGCTGACGTGTACTGCCCTTCCTGCGGCGCCGACGCCGAAGACTCCTCCCGCTACTGCCCCGCCTGCGGCGCGACGCTCCTGCGCTCGGCGGATGGCGGCGACGAATACGTGGGCAAGACGATTGCTTCCAAGTACCGGGTGGAGGCCCTCATCGGCGAGGGCGGCATGGGCAAGGTGTACCGCGCCCGTCAGCTCGCGCTGGACAAGATGGTGGTGCTGAAGGTGCTGCGCCACACGCTCTTGTCGGACGAGCGCACCGTCGCGCGCTTCCAGCGCGAGGCCAAGGCCGCAAGCCGCCTCAACCACCCCAACTCCATCAGCGTGCTGGACTTCGGCCAGGCCGACGACGGCGCGCTCTTCATCGCGATGGAGTACGTGGCCGGGCAGGACCTGCATCAGCTCCTCAGCCGCGAGTGGCCGCTGGGCGAGGCGCGCGTGGTGCGCATCGTCCTTCAAATCCTGAGCGCGCTGTCGGACGCGCACGGCGCGGGCGTCATCCACCGGGACCTGAAGCCCGAAAACATCATGGTGGAGCAGCGCCGCAACGAGCCGGACTTCGTGAAGGTGCTGGACTTCGGCATCGCGAAGATCACCGACTCGCAGGACGAGGGCCCGGCCCTCACGCGCGCGGGCTTCGTGTGCGGCACCCCCGAGTACATGTCGCCGGAGCAGGCGCGGGGCGCGGTGCTGGACCACCGCTCGGACCTGTACGCGGTGGGCGTCATCCTCTACCAGCTGATGACAGGCCTGTTGCCCTTCGAGTCCGACTCCGCGGTGGGCTTCGCCACCAAGCACCTCACCGAGGAGCCGCCCCCGCCCACGCGCCGCCGCCCGGACGCGCGCATCTCCCCGGGCATGGAGCGGCTGATCCTCCGCGTCCTGTCCAAGGACCCGGATGACCGGCCGGCCAACGCCGCGGCCTTCAAGACGGAGCTGCTCGCGGTGGACAAGGAGCGCCGCCGCGGGGGCGCCAGCGCCAGCGCCGGTGACTCGGGCGGGCGCCGTCCGCAGCCCTCGGGCGTGCTGGCCCCCATCCCGCGCAAGTCGCAGGCCGCGCACAACTCTCCGCGCAACGACACGGGCTGGAACGACGTGACGGTGGAGGCCACCGTCCAGGGCCTGCCCCACTCGCGCACCCCGGTCTCCGCGGAGGCCACGCTCGCGCAGGAGGGCACCCGGACCGCCGTGGTCGCGCCCGCCTCCAGTGGCGGCGAGGGCATCATCCTCTTCTTCAAGGCGCTCACCACGGTGCTGGTGCTGGGGGCGGTGGGCTTCTTCGTCTACTACTTCGGCATTGGCGCGGGCAGCGGCGCGGACAACGGCGCGTACCAGCCGCCGCAGAACGCGCCCCGTCCCATCAACGCGGGCGCGGACGTGCCGGACTACCAGCGCCAGATTCCCAGCGCCTCGCGCAACGTGGACAAGGCACGCAAGCTGACGCGCGACGGTGACCGCGACGTGCTCAACGGCGAGCTGGGCCGCGCCACGTCCCTCTACCGCGAAGCCTTCCAGTACAACCCGGAGGCGGAGCTGGCCCTCAAGCTGGGCGAGCTGTACTGGCAGCGCGACAACACCGACGAGGCCCGCGGTTGGTGGGTGCGCCACCTGACCGACATGCCGGACTCGCGTGCGCGCGCGTACATCGAGGTCCGGCTGGGCAGCCCGGTGGCGCGTCCCTCGGCGCCCTGAGCGCCGGCGTAGGACCGGCCCGCGGATCCGCGCTGCGGTAGCGCGTCCGTCAGCGCCCGGAGTGCTCGCGTAGGACCGGCCTGGTGATGCCCGGCCCGGTCGGGCGCGAGCCGCCCCGTCAGCCCAGCGTCTCCACCTGCATGACGTGCTGGCCCAGGCGGACGCGGTCGCCCGGACGCAGGGGACGCTCCGTCGCGGGCGGGATGCGCACGAAGGTGCCCAGGCCGCCGGACAGGTCCCTCAGCATGGCGCCCGTCGCCGTGGGGCTGAGCTCGCAGTGCCGGCCGGCGAGCCCCTCGTCGTTGGGGTACGCGAGGTCGCAGTGCGCCTGGCCGATGGTGAGCAGCGCCGCGGCCGTCACCACCGCGCGGCCCGCCCTGCCACCCATGTGCACCTCCTCCACGCCGTACAGCGCCTGGCCCAGCGGCACGGGCGAGCCGTACGCGGTGGGCCGGCCCGCCACGGGCGCGGGGGACTCCACGCGGCCGGTGAAGCGGAACAGCCGCTGACCGGCGCTGAAGAGGGCGCGCGGCGCCAGGGGCTCCGTGCCGGAGAAGGTGACGTAGACGCCGGACGCGCTCGACTCGTCGCGCACGAAGAGGGCGCCGTCCTTCACCAGGAAGGTGGCGTGCAGCGGCGACACGAAGACGTCATCCGGGAAGAGGATGGCCCCGCGCTGGCGGCCCACCACACAGCCCGTCACCGGCAGCTTGTAG
>NZ_RAWL01000840.1:0-906 GCF_003668885.1 Corallococcus sp. AB049A
ACGCTGCTCAAGGCGCTGGACGACTCCAACAGCGTGGCCCGTCGCGACGTGCTGCTGGCGCTGGGGGCCATTGGCGACGCGAAGTCGGCGGAGGTGGTGGGGCGGGACCTGTACCACGACCTGCCGGAGATCCGGGCCGCGGCGGCCACGGCGCTGCGCAAGATGAACTCGGGCGTGGAGGCCGAAGCGCTGGACGCGCTGAAGGGTGACTACTTCCGCGAGGTCCGCGTCGCGGCGGGAGCGTCGCTGACGAAGGAAGGCACGGCGGCGGGCGGGGCGCAGTGAATGGAGCTGCGCGCGCTCAAGGACAAGGCGGCCGAGGCCTTCAGCAAGGGCCGCTTCGCCAAGGCCGCTGAACTGTACGAGGACTACTGCCAGGCGGATCCGAAGGACCACCAGAGCCGGCTGCGCATGGGGGACGCGTGGGCCAAGGCCGGTCAGCGAGACCGCGCCGTCTCCGCGTACCAGTCCGCGGCGGAGGGCTTCGCGAAGGAGGGCTTCCTGCCGCGCGCCATCGCCGCGAGCAAGCTGATCCTCGAACTGGATCCGTCCCACCAGGGCGTGCAGCAGATGCTCGCGGACCTGTACGCGAGAAGGGGCACACCGGCCACGTCCCGGGCGAAGCCGAAGGAAGCCGCACCGCCATCCACGCCCGCGAATCCCGTCTCGCAGCGGGAGACTCCGCCCACCGCGACGCCCGCGCCGCTGGAGGCAGGCGGAGCGCCGGTGGACCTGTCGGATTCGCTCCCGCCCGAGCTGGCCCTGCCGGACACCCGGCCCGTCGCGGACGAGGTCGTCATCTCCGTCGAGGTGGAGCTGGAGCCCGTGACGGCCGAAGCAGTCGTATCACCCACACCATCCGCCGTACCCGCGCCGCAGGGCCAGTCCGTCCGCGTCGCCCCGCCG
>NZ_RAWL01000841.1:0-881 GCF_003668885.1 Corallococcus sp. AB049A
GCCTCCATCACCCGCCGCCCCACTCGCGGGCCCCCAGTGAAGAAGAAGTGGTCGAATGGCAGCCGCAGCAGCGCCTCGCCCACCTCCGGGCCGCCTTCCACCAGCGCCACCTCGTCCTGCGGAAACACGTCCCGCAGCAGCTGAGCGATGAAGCGCGCCGTGCCCGGGGTCTTCTCACTCGGCTTGCAGAGGACGGCGTTGCCCGCCGCCACCGCCGCCACCAGCGGCGACACCAGCAGGTGGAACGGGTAGTTCCAGGGCGCCAGGATGAGCACCACGCCCTTGGGCTCCGGATGGACCTCGCTCTTCGTGCCCGTGAGCAACAGCGGAGCACCCACCCTGCGCGGCTTCATCCACGCCTTCAGGTGCTTCTGCACGTGCGCCAGCTCCAGCAGCACGGGCAAAATCTCCGTCGCCTCCACCTCCGCGGGCGGCTTGTGGAAGTCCTCGTGCAGCGCGTCCGCCAGCTCCTCGCGCCGCTCCAAGAGCAGCGCCTTGAGCTTCTCCAGCCGCGCGAGGCGCTCCTTGGGCCCTGTCTTCGCCAGCTCCCAGCGGCGCGCCTGGAGGCGGTCGAACACCGCCTGCAGGTCTCCCGGGACCAGGGCCTCCTCCACTGACACCACGCGCATGCCGGTTCCTCTCTCCACCCCCCGGACCTACTCCAGCATCCGGGTCGCGCGGGAGGCCCATTCCTGGGCCTTTCCCCGATACGGCGGGAAGAACACAGCAGCCAGCGACTTCATCCACTGGACCATCACCGCCCGCTCGTGGCTGAACGTCTTGAAGCCGTAGTGCCCGTGGTAGTTCCCCAACCCGCTCATCCCCACCCCGCCAAACGGCAGGTTCGGGTTCGCCACGTGGATGAGCACGTTGTTCACCAC
>NZ_RAWL01000842.1:0-877 GCF_003668885.1 Corallococcus sp. AB049A
GTACCGGGGGCTGCGGGTGGCGGAGGCGCTGAGCAGCGCGGTGCCGGCGCTCGCGGTGGCGTGCGTGGTGTCCAGCGAGGCACTGGGAGCGTTCCTGGCGGGCGGGGAGACGCGGCTGAAGGCGCTGGTGCGCGAGGGCGTGCTGGAGGTGCCGCCGGTGCCCTCCGAGTCCGCGAGCGTGGTGGCGACGCTCCAGCAGTTGGAGCACGCGGGGGCTCCGGACGCGCAGCGGGTGAGCGCCGCGGAGGTGGCGCTGGCGGTGCTGACGGGCGCGGGCGAGGCGGGCGCGGACCGGGCTCGCAGCAAGGCGGAGGCGTACCTGCGCGACCGGCTGGAGGAGCACCCGGGTACGGCGGGCCTCTTCGAGCTCAACGTCCGGCTGCATCCCGAGGACAAGCGCTCCTGGGAGGTGGACCTGTTGTGCCGGCGCTTCCGCATCGCGGTGGAGATTGACGGCTACCACCACTTCCAGGAGCCGGAGCGCTTCCGGCGCGACCGGCGCAAGGACCTGGACCTGCAGCGCGAGGGCTACTGGGTGTACCGGCTGCTCGCGACGGACGTGCTGTCCCAGCTGGAACACATCCTCCACACCCTCGACACGTTGATTGAAGCCCGGAGGCGCGAGCTGCCCGGGCGGGAGCCCCGACATGGACACCGACACCCCTGACACCCGGCTCCAGGGCCTGGCCCTGGCATGGCTTTCGACGCGTTCGGAGAAGAAGGCGGGCACGCGCAGCGAATTGGCGAAGACGCTGCACGCGTTCGTGGAGCACCGCTGGAGCCGGGGCGAGTGGACCGGCCGGTTCGACACGCTCCTGACGGGCCTGATGGACGGCAAGCTCGTGGAGGCGCGGGGGCGTTCGGGGCTGGCGCTGAC
>NZ_RAWL01000843.1:0-875 GCF_003668885.1 Corallococcus sp. AB049A
TGGATGCGCTGGAAGGGCTGGCCCCCCTCTTCGAAGAAGGTGGTGCGCAGCGCTTCGTGCCGCACGACCAAGGCTTCGAAGGCACGACGCAAGGACTCCACGTCCAGCCGCCCCAGGAGGCGCAGCGCGACGGGGAGGTTGTACGACGCGTCGTCCGGCGCCAACTGATCCAGGAACCACAGGCGCTGCTGTGCGAAGGAGAGGGGCTGCGGACCGTCGGTGCGCGTGCGTGTCAGCGGCGGCAGTCGTGTACCCGTGGAGGCACGCTGCAACTTCCCGGCGAGTGTCGCGATGGTGGGCGCCTCGAAGAGGGCGCGGAGGGGGAGTTCCACGTCGAAAGCGGCGCGCACGCGGGCCACCAACTGGGTCGCGAGCAGCGAGTGTCCGCCCAGTTCAAAGAAGTTGTCCGTGCGGCCCACGGTGGGGACGCGCAGCACCTCGCTCCACAGGGCCGCGAGCTTTTCCTCCAGCGGCGTTGCCGGAGCCTCGTACGCGTGTGAGGCCCGGAGCAGGCCCGCGTCCGGAGCGGGCAGGGCCTTGCGGTCCACCTTGCCGTTGGACGTCAGCGGCAGCGCCTCCATGGGGACGAAGGCGGCGGGCACCATGTACTCGGGCAGGTGCTGCTTGAGGTGGGCACGCAGGGCCGTCACGTCGAGAGCGTCCCCCACGATGTACGCCACGAGACGCTTGTCGCCCGGCGAATCCTCGCGGGCGAGCACGACAGCGTCCTTCACGGCGGGGGCAGCCCGCAGGGCGTTCTCGACTTCGCCCAACTCGATGCGGAAGCCGCGCACCTTCACCTGGGCGTCGATACGGCCGACGAAGTCCAGTTGGCCATCCGCGCGCCAGCGCACCACGTCGCCCGTGCGGTAGAG
>NZ_RAWL01000844.1:0-870 GCF_003668885.1 Corallococcus sp. AB049A
CTCTTCAGGAGCAGGGGGTACGTTCACGGGGAAAATGCCAGGAGATGGTGGTGCTATGGACGTTCGCCACAGGGCTTACCCCAAGGCTGTGAACACCGATAATGGACCATCCCTTCTCCCAGCAGGAAACCGATGATGATCACCACCGAACCGCGCATGACAAACCTGTTCCTGCAGCTGGGCCTGGATGCCAGTGCCGAGGGCATCGCCGGCTTCATTCGTGGGCACCAGTTGCCCGCAGGCGTGGAGGTGGCCGAGGCACCGTACTGGAATGACGCCCAGCGCCAGTTCCTGTCTGAATCGCTGCAGGCCGATGCGGCGTGGACCACCGTGGTGGATGAGCTGAACGAATCCCTGCACGAAGATGCGGTGAAGGCGGCAACCGGTCGATGATTGCCGGGTCATGTGTCGCCAGGTTCGACCTGGCGCTACCGGGTGTCCGGGAGATGCAGATCACGACCTGAACTTCCAGGGGGTCCTTCTCGCGGTCGATCAATAGTGCCGATCACAGCCCACCGCACCCTGCGGTCCGGTGGGATTCCATGCAGCCCCCAGTGCTCCGGGCAATGCCGTGGGCAAGCATCCGGCCCGCGTCGACCGACAGCGGGCCGGGAATCCCAGGCCCGCGCACGCCCTCCAATGCTGGTATGACCCGCTTGCAGTTGTGGACGAGGGCGAGGGCGATACTCAAATGCACTCGCGTAACCCCTCATAGACAGTTGCCGAAGTGCCGGGCAGCGCAACGTTGATCGCATCGTGGGCGGGAGCGGCCTCGAGGGTGTGCAGGAATGCCGCCAGCGACGTGTCAGCAGCCAGTGGCAGCGGACAAGCAAAGCTGCGCACATCCACCTCTATGTGGCCGTCCCTGCG
>NZ_RAWL01000845.1:0-870 GCF_003668885.1 Corallococcus sp. AB049A
CGGCACCGCCGCGCACACCACGGCCGCCAGGGCGAACCCGGTCTCGCGAGAGGCTTCACGCTGGGTGTGGGCGGAGGGCGGCGGCATGGGTGGGGGGCTAAACGTGTCGCACGGGATGCGACAGTCCGCCGGCGACAAAAAAGCGCGACGGCGGAACGGCTTTATACGCACCGGGGTTCTGACGCACCCCGGAAATTCGCGCCCTTGGCGTTGAAACCCGCACTTCGTGACGCGCCGGGATGATTTCAGTGGCGCTCCACATTGACGTTGCCACCCCGGCGGGAGTATCCCCTTCCAGCAAGCGAAAATGCGAACCATTCTCAACTTCGACGACGGATTGGGTGCTGCCCCAGCGCTGCCGCAAGCTGTGACCGCGCGTGCGGATGTGGTGCGCGTTCCGGCGGGGCTCTTCCAGTCCGCGACCGCTCCGGCGGATGCGGGGTGGGGCCGGTGGAGTGGGGCGCTGCTGACGGCGACCGTCGCGCATCTGGTGGCGGTGGCGGTGGGGTTGCTGGTGTCCACCCGGCCGCCTCCCGAGGTCAAGAAGCCGGAGCCGGAGCTGGTGCTGATGGCGTACGCACCGCCTCCGCCGCCCCTGGGCGGTGGGATGCGGAAGCAGGCGGCCGTGGAGCCCGTGAAGCCGGTGGTGCAGAAGCCGCGCCCGAAGCGGCAGGAGCTGGTGGTCCCCGCGAAGGTGCCGGAGCCGGTGAAGGAGACGCCGGTGGAGCAGGTGGAGGAGACCCCGCCCGCGACGGAGGTGGCCTCGGTCGCGCCGCAGGCGCCCGCGGGCCCGGGCGTGCCGGACGGCGCGGTGGGTGGCGTCGTCGGGCTGGCTCTTATACACATCTCCGAGCCCACGAGACCGGAGCC
>NZ_RAWL01000846.1:0-859 GCF_003668885.1 Corallococcus sp. AB049A
GGCGCGGGCGCACCGGCGGCGGTGCCCGCGTCGGTGGGGCCGGCGGTGCCCGCGTCGGTGGGCGTGCCCGTGGCCTTCGCGGCGGTGGCCGGTGGGGGTGGCATGGGCAGCGTGCCCGCGTCCGGCGCCGCGAGGGCGGCCGTCGGGGACACGAGGAGCGCGGCGCTGGCGAGCGCGGCGACGATGAGGGGGCGTGACGTCATTCCGTGGCGCCGAAGTTGAAGGCCGTCCCGATCTGCAGCGTGGGCACGTTGGTGATGTCCGACGCGCCCATGAAGACGGTGTTGTTGGTGACGTCCAGCCGGAAGGACACGTTCTTGCTGGAGAACACGCGCACGCCCAGGCCCAGGTTGACGGCGGGGCGGAAGCCGTCGCTGCGGTCCACCTTCACCACGGTGCCGCCGGCCAGCAGGAAGACCTCGAAGTGGATGACGTTCGTGTTGAGCAGGGACGTCTTGCCGTACAGCGGGCTCCACATCAGGTCGCTGCCCACCATCCACTGCACCTGGTTCTGGAACGCGGCGGACACGGGGGACGCGTCGAAGTCGCGCTCCAGCTGGCGGCGCAGGCTGGTCTGCACGTTGTAGCTGTACGTGCCCCGGGCCACCTGCCACGCCAGGGTGTCGCTGAAGTGGTACGCGTAGCCGACGGTGCCGATGAGCCCCTTGTAGTAGGCGTCCGCGGGCAGCACGCCCACGCCCAGGGAGAGCTCATGTTGCATCCGGAAGAGCCGGTCCTGCACCGCGGAGACGGTGCCGGGGTTCTCGAGTTCCTCGGCCTGGGCGCGCGCGAGGCCGGGCACCAGGCACAGGAGGGAGAGCAGGAGGAATCGCACGGGGACTTTTTCCTGTCAGGAGGC
>NZ_RAWL01000847.1:0-854 GCF_003668885.1 Corallococcus sp. AB049A
GGCACGGACTGGGGAAGCACCGGGGCGGGCTCCGTGGGATGCGGCGGATGGCCGCGGGCGCACGGAGTTGTAGCACGCGGGGTGAGTCAGCCGCCCGGGCCCCCCACCTGTCAGGTCCACCTGTGTCCGCCAGCCCTCTGTCCTGCCGGGCGGAGGTACCCGGGGCCGGCGGAAGCGGTTATGAAGCGCCGCCATGACCCGCCCCGTCCGCATCTCTCCGTCGCTGCTCTCTTCTGATTTCAGCCGCCTGGGTGAGGAGGTCCGCGCCATCGAGGCCGCCGGCGCGGATTGGATTCACGTGGATGTCATGGATGGCAGGTTTGTGCCCAACATCACGTTGGGGCCGGTCATCGTGGAGGCCATCAAGCGGGTGGCGACGAAGCCGCTGGACGTGCACCTGATGATTGTGGAGCCGGAGAAGTACGTGGAGGCCTTCGCGAAGGCGGGGGCGGACGTGCTGACGGTGCACCAGGAGGCGAGCCCGCACCTTCACCGCACGTTGCAGGCCATCCGCAACGCGGGGTCGAAGCCGGCGGTGGTGTTGAACCCGGGCACGCCGCTGTCGGCGATCGAAGAGGTGCTGGGGGACGTGGACATGGTGCTGTTGATGAGCGTGAACCCGGGGTTCGGGGGGCAGTCGTTCATCGAGTCCACGGTGGACAAGGTCCGCCGGCTGCGCGCGATGTTGGACGCGCGCGGGCTGAAGGACGTGGACATCGAGGTGGACGGCGGCATCAACGCCCAGACGGCGAAGCGCGTGGTGGACGCGGGGGCGACGGTGCTGGTGGCGGGCAGCTACGTGTTTGGCGCGAAGGACTACGCGCAGGCCATCCGGTCGCTGCGGCCCTCGTGAG
>NZ_RAWL01000848.1:0-845 GCF_003668885.1 Corallococcus sp. AB049A
GCGCCACCGGTCTTCGCCAGCACCTTGGTGATGGCGGCGGTCAGCGACGTCTTGCCGTGGTCCACGTGCCCAATCGTTCCGATGTTCACGTGGGGCAGGCTGCGATCGAACTTTTCCTTGGACATGACACTCCTCGAAAAATGGAGCCCTGAACCAGGATTGAACTGGTGACCTCATCCTTACCAAGGATGCGCTCTGCCAACTGAGCTATCAGGGCTTGGCGATGCACTACAACGGTTGGAGCGGGAAATGGGATTCGAACCCACGACATTCAGCTTGGAAGGCTGACGCTCTACCAACTGAGCTATTCCCGCATTGCCGAGTGGAGAGAGGTGGATTCGAACCACCGTAGGCGTAGAGCCGGCAGATTTACAGTCTGCTCCCTTTGGCCGCTCGGGCATCTCTCCAGATATTCGCTTGTCGTGCTGCGTGCTGCTCACTACACCATTCTGCTGCGTCCCGGGCCCTTTTCCGCGGCCCGTCCTACCTGGCCGGCGGCGGGATTTGAACCCGCGACCTACTGATTACAAATCAGTTGCTCTACCGACTGAGCTACACCGGCATCCATCCAGCAACTGCCCCGCCCTACCTCTTCCCGAGCGGACCGTCAACCCCTCGGCAGCGGCTTGAGAGGCGCGACCTTTTAGAAGCCCCCACTCTCCAAGTCAAGGAGATTGATCCGGGGTTTTCAGCGGGAGGGACGTCCCCGTTGACGCGCGACCTCGTATAGCAGAATCGCGGCGGAAACCGACGCATTCAATGAACCGACCTGACCGCCCATGGGAATCCGGAGGCGGAAGTCGCAGTGCTTGAGGACTCCTTCCCGCACGCCCGCCCCCTCGGCG
>NZ_RAWL01000849.1:0-843 GCF_003668885.1 Corallococcus sp. AB049A
CAAGAAGGAGCAGGTCCCCGCCCCCCCGCCGCCGGGAAGGGAGGCAAGCGTCACGAACCCATGACAAATACAACCCTCGGTTGAGTCAGGCTCAGGAGGGCCGCCATTCCCGGGCTCCGGCATGCCCGGGGAAGGCGGCCTTCCACTGGCCCCAAGGCCTCCAGCCGGGCGGCCCCGTCCTCCCGCGGGCACCCCTTCCGGATTTTGCTGGAACGCCCAGGCCGACGCGCTAGGACACGGCCATCTATCTTTGGAACACCGAAAGACAGGGAGGCCGTAGGTGAGGGAGGATGCGCCCATGAAGGACACACAAGCCCCGGAGTCGATACCCGGCCCGGACGGCAGCAGGTCCCGGGGTTCGCAGCAGTCGCAGCAGCTGGGTGAGGTGCTGGAGTTCATGCGCCTCCTGTGGGCCGTGGACCATGGCCTGCAGTCCACGTCCAAGCGGATGGAGTCCACGCTGGGGCTCACCGGCCCGCAGCGGCTGGTCATCCGGCTCGTGGGCCGCTTCCCGGGCATCACCGCCGGCACGCTCGCCAACATCCTCCACGTGCACCCCAGCACGCTCACCGGCGTGCTCAAGCGCCTGGAGAAGCGCGGCCTGCTGGAGCGCAAGTCGGATCCGCTCGACGGCCGCAAGGCGCTCTTCGCGCTCACGGACTCCGGCCGCGCGCTGGACATCCCGTCCGAGGGCACCGTCGAGTCCGCCGTGCAGCGCGTGCTCGCCCGCCTGCCCCGCGACCGCATCGTCTTCACCCAGGAAGTGCTCAAGGCGCTCGCCGAGGAGCTGGGCGGCCTCTCCGCGCCCCTGGAGGACGCTCCGGCGGCCTCCCGCACCACCCC
>NZ_RAWL01000084.1:0-24338 GCF_003668885.1 Corallococcus sp. AB049A
TGGCTGGGCGGCGTGTGGCTGCTGCGCGCGGCGCTGGCGGGGCTCCAGGAGTGGTCGGGGAAGCGGAGCGCGCACCGGGTCATCGCGCAGCTGCGGGAAGGCCTGCTCGCGCGGCTGGCGTCCAGCCCTGAGCGGGAGGGCGCTCCGGCGAGCGGGGTGGCGCAGGTGGAGCTCGCGACCCGCGGGCTGGACGCGCTGCAGCCCTATCTGGAGGGCTACGTGCCGCAGCTGCTGCTCACGGCGCTCGCGACGCCGGCCCTGCTCGTGTGCGTGTGGCGCGCGGATCCGGTCTCCGCGCTCTTGATGGCGGGCTCGCTGCCGCTCATCCCGCTCTTCATGGTCCTGGTGGGCCGCTTCACGCGCGAGGCGACGATGCGGCAGCTCGCGAGCATGCAGCAGCTGAGCGCGCGGGTGCTGGACCTCATCACGGGGCTCGCGACGCTCCGGGCGCTGGGCCGGCACGGGGGCGTCGCGGCCCAGGTCCTGCGGCTGAGCGAGGCGCACGCACGGACCACGCTCAAGGCGCTGCGGCGCGCCTTCCTCTCCAGCTTCGTGCTGGAGCTCATCACCACGCTCTCCATCGCCAGCGTGGCGGTGGGGATCGGGCTGCGGCTGCTCGACGGGGGAATGGCGCTGGAGACGGGGCTCTTCGTGCTGCTGCTCGCGCCGGAGGTCTACGCGCCGCTGCGCCAGGTGGGCGCGCTCTTCCACGCGTCCGCGGAGGGCGCCGAGGCGGCGGCGCAGGCCATCGCGCGGCTCGAAGCCCCCCAGCCCGCGCGCGGCACGCTCGCCGCGCCACCGCTCACCTCCGGGGCGCTGGAGGTGCGGGACGTCTCGGTGGCCACGCGCGACGCGGGGCGCTGCGCACCCGAGGGACTCTCTTTCGTGCTGCCGTTGGGGCAGGGACGCATCCTCGGGTTGCGTGGGGAGAGCGGCGCGGGCAAGAGCACGGCCCTGGAGGTGGTGCTCGGGCTGCTCGCGCCCACGCGCGGGGGCGTCTTCCTGCGGCCTGAAGGTGCGCCGGCGCTTGAGCTCGGGGCGCTCGACCTGACGACGTACTGGGCCCAGCTCGCGTGGCTGCCCCAGCGGCTCCATCTGGAGCCCGGCACGGTGCGCGAGAGCGTCTGCCGGGGGCGCGCCATCCCGGACTCCGCCCTGTCCGCCGCCGCGGAGGCCACTGGCTTCGATGCCGTCGTCGCGCGGCTGCCCGAAGGCTGGGACACGAAGCTGGGGCGGGACGGTCAGGGCCTCTCGCTGGGGCAGAGGCAGCGGCTCGCGCTCACCCGCGTCCTCGCGGGCGACGAGCGGCTGCTGCTGCTCGACGAGCCCACGGCGCACCTGGATGAGCGCTCCGAGCAGCGCGTCCTCGAAGCCCTGAAGCGGCGTGCCCGACGGGGAACGACCCTCCTGCTGGTCAGCCACCGCGCGCGGACGCTGGCCATCGCGGACGAAGTCCTCACGCTCCATTCGCACGCATCGCCTTTGGACACCCTCGCGGAGGCCGCATGAGCCGCCATCCCTTGCGCCAGGTGCTGGCGGGGCTGGAGCTCCGTCCACGCACGGTGGGCTTCGCGGTCGCGCTCGGGACCTTCGCGCTCCTCGCGTCGACGACCCTGGGCGCGCTGTCCGCGTGGCTGATCGCGCGCGCGGCCGAGATGCCGCCCGTGCTCGACCTCACGCTCGCCATCGTGGGCGTGCGGGCCCTGGGGCTCACCCGCGCGTGCCTCCGCTACGCCCACCGGCTCGTCGCGCACGAACTGGCCTTTCATGGCGTGGCGCGGCTGAGGGCCCGGCTGGTGGACACGCTCGCGCGAGGGCCACTCACGCGGGTCCTGGGGCTCAAGCGCGGAGCCCTCGTCGCGAGGCTCGGCGGCGACGTGGACGCGGTGGGCGACGCGGTCATCCGCGCGCTCGTGCCCATGGCCATCGCGGCCGGCGTCGGCGTCGGCGGCGTTGCCCTGCTCGCCTTCTTCCTCCCGGCCGCGGCCTGGGCCCTGGCCGTGAGCCTGGCCGTCGCGGGGGGCGTCGCGCCCTGGATGGGTGCGCGCGCGCTGGCCGTGTCGGAGAAGGCGTCGTCGGACACCCGGTCGCATCAGCAGGCCACGGCGCTGGAGCTGCTCGAAGGCGCGGCGGAGCGCAAGGTCTCGGGACAAGCGCCGGTCCTGCTGGGAGCCCTGCGCGAGGACGACCTTCATCTGGAGCGCCTCTCCGCACGGGCCGCGCGCTGGACCGCCGCCGCGACCTTCCTGATGCACGGCGCGTGGAGCGCGAGCGTGGGGGCGGCCCTCCTCCTCGGCTTCGCGGCGCTCGGGCGCGGAGCGCTCTCCCAGGTGGAGCTCTGTGTCGTCGTGCTCGTGCCGCTCGGTGCCTTCGAGGCCCTCCAGTCCATGCCCGCGGCGCTGACCCAGCTGCTGCGTTCGACCGAGGCAGCCCGGCGGCTGCTTCCCTTCCTCGAGACGCCCGAGGAGGCGACCCCGGCCGCCGCGTTGGCCTCCCCCGCGCCGGCGGCTCAACTGCGCGCGGAGGGGCTGGCGTGCGGCTGGCCGGACCTGAGCGCCGCTGTCTCGGGCATCGACCTCACCTTGCGGCGAGGGAGCTCGCTCGCCCTCACCGGGCCCAGTGGCAGCGGGAAGACGACGCTGCTGCTCAGCCTCGCGGGGCACCTGCCTCCGAAGGCGGGGATGGTGAAGCTCGGCGCGGTCTCGCTCGCGGACGTGAGCGAGCAGCGCCGGGTGGAGCTGCTGCACTACTCGGCCGAGGACGCGCACCTCTTCGACACCACCCTGCGAGAGAACCTCCGGGTCGTGCGCGCGACGCTCACCGACGACGAGGCCATCACGGCGCTGCACAAGGCCGGGCTGGGTGACTGGTACGCGCGGCAGCCGCTGGGGCTCGACACGCCGCTCGGCCGTGGAGGCGAGGCCATCTCCGGAGGCGAGCGACGGCGCGTCCTCCTCGCGCGCGCCTGGCTCTCAGAGGCGCCCTGGCTCCTGCTCGATGAGCCCACCGAGCATCTGGATGCGCGCACCGCCGCGCGCGTGATGCGAGACCTCGATGGGATGAAGGCGCACGGGCGCGGCCTGGTGGTCGTCACGCATGACGCGGACGTGGCGCGTGCGCTGGACAGCGTCCACGTCCTCGCGCATCGCGCTGGGGCCGCTCAGTAGATTGCATGGCTGAGCAGGGGCCGCCCGCGTTGGCGTGTCACAGCGCGCTGCAGGCCCAGACGCCCTGGGACGTACAGAAGCAATTGGGATTGGGGTGGCCCGGCAGACAGCAGCTCCGAGACCCGCCCACGGGCGAACACGGCGTCCCCGCGAGCTTGCTGCAACGATTGTTCAGCCCACAGAAGGGCGTGGATGGGAGACAGATGTTGTAGAAGCCATCACACTGGACGGAGTCCGCCTGCACCGAGCAGGTGTTCCCCTGGCAGGACACCGTCGAGCCATCCGGACAGGTCTGTGAGCACGTGACGAGGGCGCTCGACTGCTGCTCCAGCTCCGGCGCCTCGACAGGCTCCAATCCACCACAGGCCACCAGCACCGGGACGACAAGCACCGTCAGCACACCCAGGAAGCGCTTCATGGCGTGTCTCTCCTTGAGGGATTGAGCGGCATTGAAACACATCTCCCAGCCCCACTCTTGGAATTCAGCATTTTCCTTGATTAAGGTCTGGGCCGATCTGGAGCATGAAGCGGAAAGGAGACACCGTTCACCATGATGACCGCGCATCAATTCAAGGGGCTCGCGACCTTGGGACTTCTGGTCAGCCTTTCGGCCTGCCAGGGGACGGAAGAACACGAGGTCACCCATCTCCAGGTGGTGGGCGCCGACCTGGGCCAGGTGCCCACGTTCGCGAATGGGAACTTCGGCCAGCTCCGGCTCGCCGGGAACGCGAGGACCGAGGAGGCCGAAGTCACCGCGCTGCGCCCTTCCCTCCTGGCGGCGAGCAAGGTGTTCCGCGCGGATCCCTCGGAGCTCACCTTCCAGCGGGCCGTCACGGATGGCATTGGCGACCGGCACTTCGTCTATGTGCAGCGCAAGCATGGCCGCGAGGTCCTGGGCAGCGCGCTCGTCCTCCACACGCGGGACGACACCGTCTACGCGGTTCACGGCAACGCTCGCGCGGACCTCGACGCGCCACGAGACGCGCGGCTCAGCGCCGAGGACGCCATCGCGGTGGCCCGGCAGGACTCCGCGCGGCTCGACAAGCTGGAGGTCGAGGCGCATCCGCGGATGGCCTACTGGCCGGCGGGTGGAAAGCTGGACCTGGTGTACCGGGTGAATGTGACAGGCCGGAGCCAGGACGGCATGGCGGTGGATGAGGACGTCCTCATCAACGCCGTGAGCGGGTCCGTCGTGCTGCGGCTGCCGAACATCTACACGCTCAAGAACCGGGAGGTGTACGACGTCAACCACGGCGGCTCCGCGAACCTCCCCGGAACCCTCATGCGGGCGGAGGGCGGCGCGGCGGTCGCGGACCCCACGGTCAATACCAACTACGACCTGCTTGGCACGACCTACGACTGTTACAAGAGCCTCTTCAACCGCGACTCCTACGACGGCGCGGGGTCCAAGCTGGTCAGCTCGGTCCACTACGGCTACGGCTATGCCAACGCGGCGTGGAGCGGCTCGAAGAACCAGATGCTGTACGGGGACGGCGACGGGGTGACGTTCGGCAACATGGTCAACGCGCTGGACGTGACGGCGCATGAGGTGACCCATGGGCTCACCCGCTCCACGTCCAACCTGTTGTACTTCGCCGAGCCCGGCGCCCTGAACGAGTCGATGTCCGACATCATGGGCAGCGTGTGCGAGTGGTACCGGAACGGCCAGGTGGTGACCGCCAACACCTGGAAGTGCGCGGAGGAGATCTACACGCCCGCCACGTCTGGGGATGCCCTCCGCTACATGAATGACCCGAAGCTGGATGGGCAGTCGTTGGACTACTTCGACCAGACCTTCAGCCCGTTCACCGACGTCCACTACAGCTCGGGCATCCCCAACCTGGCGTTCTATCTCCTGTCCCAGGGTGGCCAGCACCCGAGGGGGCGCTCCACCATCGCCGTGCGAGGCATTGGCATCGCCAAGGCGGCGCAAATCTTCCACCGGGCCAACACGGTGCTGCTGCTCGGCAAGACGATGGCCACGTTCGCGGACGCGAAGCTGGCCACGGAGCAGGCCGCCGCGCAGCTCGGGTACAGCGCGGCCGACATCGCCTCCGTGACCGCCGCATGGCAGGCCGTGGGCGTGGGGACGAACATCCTCGTCGCCGGCCAGAGTCTCTCGCTGGGACAGTCGATGTCGTCGAACGACCGCCGGTTCACGCTCGCCCTGCAGAGCGACGGGAACCTGGTCCTCTGGCAGGGGACGAGCGTCCTGTGGACGGCGAACACCGCGGGCCAGGGAGCGCTGTCAGCCCACATGCAGGACGACGGCAACTTCGTGCTCTACCGCACCGCCAGTCCGACGGTGGGCCAGGCCGTCTGGAACAGCATGACCTGGGGACATCCGGGCGCGTATCTCATCCTCCAGAACGACGGCAACCTCGTCCTCTACGACAAGGACGGCGTCACCCCGCTCTGGAACTCGGAGACCTGGGGGCACTGAGGCAAGGGCCCGGCGGCGCGCTCAACCCTTGCGCGCCGCCTCCCCGCCCTGACGTTCCTGACCGCCGGGACATGGTAGGCAGGGACGCAACACATGGATCGCCTCTCCCTGATCTTCTGGCTGTGGATGCTCTGCTTCGGCATCACCCTCGTCTGGACGCTGGTGCAAGTCACGGTGGGCTGGGCCGTGGGCGCACGCCCCGTCTCCGCTATCCTGGGCTACGGCCCCACCCTGGTGAAGTGCCACATCGGCGGCATTCCCTGCTCCTTCCGCCTCATCCCCGGGGGAGGTGCGGTGAGCTTCAAGGCGCTGACGGAGGGCGCCGCGTCCCGCGACTCACTGCTTCAGCTCTCAGCGCCCCGGTACGCGGCCGCAGTCCTGCTTCCCTGGGTCGTGCAGGTCACCATCGGCATGGCGTGCCTGGGCGCGTCCAAGGCCCTTCACCAGTTCGCGAGCGGCTTTGCCATGCCCTTCGAACTCTTCCTGCTTCGCGACCGCGTGGAGCACTTTCTCGCGCTCATCCAGCATGGCGAACGGGTGACGGCCTTGGGTTTGTTGAGCGTCAAGATGGCCGCGGTCAACCTCCTGCCCCTACCGTTCTTCGCAGGAGGCGCCTTGCTGTTCCTCCCCTGGCGCAAGGCCCGCCCCGACTGGGTTGAAAAGCTCGCACTCATCTCTTTCGCGGCGTTCATGTCGTGGACCCTCTACGTGAGCTACCTGGTCATCACGACGCTCTTCTGATTCATCAACATCGGGTCCAAGGGGTGGACTGCGCTAGAAGCGCGTGAAATCAATCTGCAGGACGGGGGTGTCCGCTTCGATGTCGCGCCGGAACCGCCCCCACCGGTCGAGCGTGCTCTCGTCGAGCACGGCCGGGTCGCGATACTGGTGGAACAGCGCGTAATTCATCGAGCGCTGGAGCGCGAGCAGGTCCGGCACGGCCGCGAGCCACTCGCGCTCCATCGGCCGGAGCTCCCGATACCCTTCGAGGAACGGCCCCAGGAACGCAGTGACCGCTTCCTCGCGCGCCTCTTTCGCCTCGCCTCGCGCGATGTAGAAGAGGAGGACCGCGATGTCCTTGACGAACCACGCGTACTCGCAGTTGTCGAAGTCGAACGCGGTGATCTTCCCTTCGGCGAAGCAGAAGTTGTGCATGTGGAGATCGGCGTGGATCAGCCCGTAGCTCTCCGGTGTTCGCGGGAGCTGCTTCAATCGCGCGATGATCGCCGCGGTGCGCTCGCGAACGAGCTTCTCCTCGGGAGGCGCGAACCGGTTGATGTCGACCACGTCGTACTCATGCCACTCCTGGCGCTTGAGCCTGGGGCTCGAAGGCGCGTAGGTCTGGGCGCGGTTGTGGAGCCGCGCGAACAGCCGGCCCATGTCGCGGAACAGGGGCGGCTTCCAGTAGCGCTCCTTGAGCGGTGGCGCGTCGTCGAAGACGATGCCCGGCGCGCGCTCGAACGCGGTGGCGACGAAGTAGCTGCCGGGCTCGCGGTCTTCGATCCGCTCCACGAACTGCCCCGAATCGGAGAGGACCGGCGAGGCGATGGGAATGCGCGCCGCGGCCAGGTAGCGGACGAACTCGACCTCCCCCAACGTGTAGTCAATCGTCCGGCGCGTACTGTGCGAGATGCGCAAGATGATGCCCTCGCCGTCGTCGTTCTCCGCCTCGTAGACGAAGTTCTCGAAGGCCGCGAGCTCGGTGAGCTGCTCGGGCGACAGGCCATACCGGCGCGCGGCCTCGTCGCGAATCGGTTCGTGGAAGCGGCGGACGAGCTCTGGATGCATTGAACCCTCTAGTCCTTCAACGTGAGGCTGCTCTCACCGTACCGCACCACGGTCGAGGCAGAGTCGCTGGTGACCGAGACGCCCAGGCCGCGCGCGAGGGTCTCCGCCAACGGGGGGCCATTGCGCGGCCGCGTGAACACCGCCAGGTCCGCGCCAGTCAAAGGGTGGTCCGGGCGCCGGAGCCGCTGGTTCAGCATCGCCTGCTCGCGCTCGACGACGCGCAGGCACCGGCGCTCGAGCGCGAACGCGGTGGCGGCGACGCCAGCGAGCTCACCGAGGATGGGCTCCGCCACGACCTTGTCTCCCGGCAGCCCATGCGCGAAGAGCTCGGCCAGCCGCCGCTGGCTCGTGGCCTGCTCGGCGGGGTCCAGCTTCGCCAGCTCGTCCAGCGAGGTGCCCTGGGGCGTGCCGGGGAACGCCTCGCCGATTCGCGCGAACAACCAGCGGCTGAGCTTGATCTCGCGCTGATATGTCTCGGCGAGGGGGAAATCGTCCCGGAGCAACGGGTAGTGCGCGACATCGATGGGCGCCTCCACGAACTCCTGCAGCGCGGTGCGCGGGAGGTGCCCGGCGAACGCCGCCCGGAGCCGTTCGTGGAGCAGCCCCTGGGTCGCGCCGAGGAAGCGGACCACCGATTCGACGCGCTGCCCGAGCAGGCCGTAATCGATCGCGGCGTCGAGATCGCCGAGGCGCGCCGCGATGTCGGGCTGGGCCTCGATGGGGGCCGGGGCCGCGCCGGTCAACACCTGCAGATACTCGTTGATCAACGCCGGCGGCCCGGCGCACACGCCGTGCGGACCATGGAAGACCGCGTGACGCTCGGCATAGTCCTCGATCGTCTGCGCGGTGACGGGCTGCTCGGGGGCTTCGCGCACCAGGTCGTTGGTGACCAGGCGAACTCCGTCAATCAGCCGGAACATGGCCGCGAGCCCGTTGTCGAGTTCTCCGTTCGGCACCGGCTGGGTGCCCCGCACCATCACGTACCCGACCGACGCGAGCGTGCAGACGACCATCATGTGGAGCTCGCCCGCGGTGAGCACGCCCGGGGTCCGGGGCGGCATGCGCGCGAGGAAGGCCTTGCGGAACTGCTCGGTCAGCGAGAGCAGCTCCGGCCACTGACGCGCCATGGCCTTCATGGCGGTCACGTTCATCGGGAGCTCGCTCTGGTACCGGCTCCCCGCGTAGTGGCACTGCTTGCGCACGGTCGGGAGGTCGAGGAACAAGGTGCGCGGGGCGACGTTGTTCTCGCCCACCTGCCGGCCGTCACCGTCGAGCGCTGGATGCGCCACGCGGTAGACCGGCACGACCACCTCGAGGTTCGAGAGCTCGAACGCCCGTCCAAACGCCTGCTCGGTCAGAAAGGGGCAACGATTGTCGTGGGCGCTGAACGTGCGCGGCTCACGCCCGGCGGGCACCTCACCCAACCGCTCCGGGTAGGACACCGCGGTGCGGCCCGTGGGCGCGTCCGAGACCCGCCTCAACACCCGCTGTTCCATCAAGGCTTCGAGCAGGTCCCGGATCTTGTCCCAGGAGTGGGGCGCGCCGTCCGACCACGCCATGGCGTCGGAGGCCTGGAACTGCTCGACCTGGAGCAGCTTCTCGCCCACGGGCGCGATGTCCGGCTCGTCGAAGATGAGCTCCACCTCGCCATAGAAGAGGTGCAGGACCTGCTGGCCATTGCCTGCGTCGAGCCGGTCGTGCGTGAGCCGCCTTCGATTGGGAATGTAGAGCATCTCATCCGCTTGCAGCTGTGCCATGGCTTCTCACTCCCGAATCAGGGTGACGTCGTGCGACCAGGTACCGCCGAGCGAGCGATAGACCTCGACGCGATGGTTGAGCAGCAGCCGTTGCGCTTGCAGACTCGCGCGCTCGAGCCCGACCAGGTTCGTCAGGGCGGTGAGCACCGTCAGATAGTCCGAGTGCCCCTGCTCGAAGAGCCGCCTCGCCTCGTCCAGGAGCTGCCGCCCGAGCTGGACCTGCGCGCGCAGGCTGCGCAGGCTCGTCGCCTCGTTCTCCTCCTGGACCACGGCATCCTGCACCCGTCCAATCGCGGTGTGCAGCGCGAGCTGGTATTGGACCTGGCGGCGCTGGAGCTGGATGGGCAGGCGCATGTACTCGGTGACCCGCCTTCCATCGAACAGGGCCCAGGTCAGGTTCACCCCGACGACGGACTCGCCCAGGACCGGCTCCTTGAGGCCGTACTTCGAAGCGCCCACGTTGCCCACCAGCTGGATGGTCGGAAGCCAGCTCGCCAGGTTCGCGTTGATGCGGTGCTCGACCTCGGCGACGCGCAGCTCCGCGAGCCGCATCTCGGGCGTGTTCGCGTTCAGGTCATCCGGCGTTCCGAGTTTCGGAGGAGGCGGGAGATCGGGAAGCTGCCGATCGAGTGGAACGACGTCGTCGGCGGGGTTGGGGACCCGGCCCAGCAGCGACTTCAGCTCCGAATTCAAGAGCGCGTTCCGGGTGGCGATCAGCGGCACCTGTGATTCGAGGTTCACCAGCAGCTGCTCCTGCTGCAGCACCACGAGCCGGGGCGTGAGGTGCTGCTCGAACCGCGCTCGAATCAGCAGCAGCAGCTCCTTGTTGTAGTCGATCTGCCGCAGCGTGAGGTCCCGGAGCGCGCGGGCCTCGAGGATGTCGAACCAGAGCTGGGTGACCCGCACCGCGAGGTCCTGGACGCGGCCCTCGGTGAGCTGCCGCTGCTGCTCGGCGAAGTTCAATCCCGCGCGCCGCTGCGCATCCAGGGCTCCAAACAGGTCGACCTGGTAGGCCACGCCGACACCGACGGTGGCGACGCTGTACTCGGTCCGGGTGGGCGGCGCGGGCGGAACGTTGGCGACGACATGACTCACCCCCGCCGGGTTCAGGATGCCGACCTGGAGCGGGTACCACCAACCTTGCGGCACGGCGGGGTCGAGCTGGTTCTCGTAGATCAGCTCGCGCGCGTCGCGCAGGGCCAGGTTTTCGCCGAAGCACTCCTGGATGGCCGTGTCGAGAGCCGGATCGGCGAACGCCGACCACCAGACCGAGTCCTGGGTGACGGGCTCGGCGGGCTGCGCGGGCACGCCCTCGGGTGCGCTGGACGGTGTGGGCGGCTCGACGGCAATCGCGTAGCTGCTCGGCGCCAGGGGCGGCTCGACGACGACGGGGCGGATCAGCTCGCAACCGGAGCAGAGTGTCGCGAGGAGGGCGAGCGAAAATCGAAGTCTCATGGGTGGCTGACGACCACGAGGGCTTTCGCGTGGTTGAGGACGCAGCGCTGCGCGACCCGCATGGTCTCCGGGTCGAGGGAGGCGAAGCTCTCGTCGAGGATGACCAGTTCGACCCCCTGCAGCAGCGTGCGCGCGATGTAGAGCCGGCTCTTCTCGCCGTGCGAGAGCTGCCAGCCGGTCTCGCCGATCATCTCCTCCAGGCCGGCGGGCATCTTGGCGACCAGTTCGTCCAGCCCAAGCTCCTTGCACAGCGCGGCGGCCTTGCTTCGCAGCTCGGGCGAGGTCGGCCACTCGCGCCCGAGCAGGAGATTGTACGCGAAGCTGCCGGACAGGACGTGGTTCTCGTGGAACTGCGGCGCGGCGGTGATGCGCTTGCGCCAGCCCGAGGAGCCGAACGTCGCGCGGTCCAGCCCGTGCAGCAGCATCACACCGCCCTGCGGCGTCCTCAGGCCCGTCACCAGCGACACCAGCGTCGACTTGCCACCGCCCGAAGGGCCCTCCAGCAGGATGCGGTCGCCCTGCGCGATCTGGAACGAGCAGTTCTCGAGCACCGGCCGGGTGCGCGCGTCATGCCGGAAGGTCACGCCCCGCGCCTCGATGAGGGTCCCGCCAGCGGCGTCGGTGGTCTTGCCTCCCTCCATCTCGAGCGGGACCTTCGACTCCAGCTCGGGGCGGCCCACCGCGAGCAACAAGTCGCGGATCTGCTCGAACGACACCGCCGCCTGGGAGACCTGCTGGAAGTAGACGGCGACCTCGTCGAAGGCGCGCAGCGCGAGCAGGATGCCGCCCACGGACACCGCCAGCGCGCTGGGATTGGCCGTACCGCTGCTGAACGCCGGCAGCAAGGTCAGCAGGCCGAGCACCAGCCAGCCGTCGCGCAGGAGCGCGGTCAGCTGCATGGTCCGGCGATCCATGACCTTCGAGATCTCGGAGTAGGAACTCAAGCGGAGGTCTTCGCCATCATGCCAGCGCTCCAGCGGAAGCTGCGCCAGCCGCGTTCGATGGCCGAGCATGCGCTCGAGCAGGTCGTGGGTGATCTCGACGCGCGCGCCCGACCACGCCCGCTGGACGCCGTAGTGGCGGCGCGCGAGGACGAACGCGACCACCACCCACAGGACGAGCACCATCGTCTGGGGCCACCCTCCCGCCCCGAGCACGAGGATGACGCCCGCCAGGACCAGGTCGACGAGCGACAACACCGCGAGCAGGGCGCCGCCGACCGCGAGCTGCTCGACGACCTCGGCCTCGGCGACGCGGCCGAAATGGCGGCCGATGCCGTCGAGCCGCACCTCGTCGGGGGTCAGCTTGAGGGTTCCCGCGAGGAGCTGCTGCTTCAGCAGCGTTCCGAGCCGGATGGAGAACACGCCCTGCCACCACACCTCGAGCATGCGCAGCGGAATCGCGCACGCGATCACTGCGATCCACCCCAGGAACCAGCCGGTCTCGAGGTGGGCCTGGAGCGCGGCGCGACCGAGCAGCCAGAACGAGCCCGCCAGCACCAGCGACAGGAGCGTATGGCTCACGAGGATGCCGGCGGCGAGCGACGGGATGTCGCCGAGCAGCGTCCGCCGGCTCGCGGTGCGCCGGGGGCGCATGATCCACCCGGTGCGCAGCTGCGCCTGGCCAAGCCGCTGCAGCAGCATCCGTGAGCGGGCGCGCTCACGCGCACGGGGCGACATCTCCACGCCGCCGAGCAGCTGGTCCACCTCGGCGACGGTGGCCTCCTGCTCTTCGCGCAGCAGCGCGAGCGCGCTCTTCGTCTGGACCGAAACCACCGTGGCGTCGCGCGCGAGCAGCCGCAGCTTCCCGCGCCGCGTCCCCAGCAGCACCAGGTAGGACGGGACGCCGTCTCGCCGGACCTGGAGGATGCAGGGCGCGGCGCGTTCGAGGACGTCGGGCAGCTCGTGGTAGAGCGGCGTGATCGGCTCGAGCTCCACGCCGAGTCGATCTCCGAGCGCGAACATCCATACCCGGCTCGGCTCGACGGCCGCCGCGGGCGGAGCGATCTCTCCCGCGGCCCTGCCATAGCCCTGCCGCTGCGCCAGCTGCTCCAGCGCGTCGGGCAGCCGCTCGACCGGCCACAACAGGTCGGAGTGCGAGCGCGTCATCCCGCCAGCTCCAGCTCGTCCGCGGCGGGCTCCGCGACCGGCGTCTCCACCGGCTTCGGCGCCGGCCGCTCCACCAGCTGGCCGTCCGAAAGCCACCAATGGCGCCAGCGCCCACCGCCCCAGAGCAGCGTGCGATTCTCCTGGTCGGCGCGAAGGAGCACGGAGTACCGCGACTCCTTGTTCGCGAGCAGCTCCTTCGGCGGTCCGTTCTCGAGGATCCGGCCGTTCTCCACCACGAGCACGCGATCGAACCCCTGGGTGTGCTCGACGTCGTGGGTGACACAGAGGAGCGTGATGTCCGCCCAGAGCCGCCGGGACTCGGCGAGGAGCCGCGCGCGCCGGTCGCGATCGAGACCGCGGAAGGGCTCGTCGAGGATGGCCAGGCGCACGTTGGAGCGAAGCATCGCGCGCGCCAGGCGCACGCGCTGACCCTGTCCGCCCGAGACCAGCCCTCCGCCCTCGCCCAACGACGTCTGCAGCCCGTCTGGAAGCGCCTCGAGGATGTCGAGCATCTCGGCGCCCTTGAGCGCCCCCGTCAGTGACCAGCCGTGCGCGCCGTCGTTGCCATACCGGAGGTTGTCGATGAGGCTCTGGTTCCAGAGGCTGATCGCCGGATCCACCCAGGCCGTGGTGCGCCGCAGCCGCTCGACGGCGGCCTGATCGAGCACCTGCCCGTCGATCTTGATCTGGCCGCGCGCAGGCCGGAGCCAGCCGAGCAACAGGCCGACCAGCGTCGACTTGCCTGCTCCGGAGACACCGACCACGGCCACGTGCTCGCCGGGGGCGATGTTCAAGGAGACCTTGTCGAGGATGGTGTGACCGCCGCCCTTCACGCGGACCTTCTCCATCACGATCGAAACGCCGCTCGCGGCGTCCGCGGACGCGACAGGCTGCTGCACCGGCGCCTCGGGCCGGGCCGGCTGCTCCTTGATGTCACCGATGACGTCGAGGAGCCGGCGGACCCGGTTCATCGCATTCGGGAACGCGCGGCTCAGCACCATCAGCCGCTGGCCGAGGATGGGGAACCGCAGCGCCCAATAGACGACCAACAACACCAGCGAAGCCCGGTTGGTGCCCGCGAGGTACGAATAGACAAGCAGCATGACGAGGCCGTAGCTCGCCAGCATCAGCCCGCCTTCGAAGCCGACCGACAGCGTCTGGAGCCAATAGCGCGCCTTGGTCCAGCTGACGAGCAAGGTCTCCTGCGCGCGGCGCAGCGACCGCTCGGCGCCGTGGATCCGGATCGGCGTGAGCCCGACGAGCGCGTTCAGGGTGAAGCCGCTGAGCGCGCCTGAGTGCATCTGCACGCGCAGGTCGGGCTCGAAGAGCAGCTTCTGCGCGACCAGGGGCACGAGCAGCGTGACCGCCGCGAGCGCGAGCACGATGTGCCATGCGTGCGGTGCGGCCCAGATGAGCGCGGCGGTGATGCTCGCGACCTCGAGCGACAGGACCAGGGCCTGCGCGAGCAGGGGCGGCAGCGACCGCATCGCCTGGATGTTGTGCGTGCGAGACGCCATGTCGGAGGCGAGCCGGCTCTGGAAGTAGCGGTCCTCCATCTCGGGGAGCTTTTCGAAATACGCCTTCCGCAGCCGCACCTCGAGCCGGCGGCCAATGCCGAGCAGTCCCAATGAGATGGGGATCTGGATGAGCATGAAGCAGAGCGCGACGCCCGCGAGCACGGCCATGCCCGTCGCACGCTGCGCGAACGTGCCCAGGTCGCGCCCCAGGTCGAGCACGCCACGGAGCATCAACGCCTGCAGGATCCGCCCGAAGGTGGCGAACACCAGTCCCACCGCGATCAGGCCCGGAACGACCCACGAATCCTCGCCTCGCAGGCGGAGCAGCGTTCGCGCCGGGCTCACCTGCCTGGCAACAAGCTCCGTCGCCAGGTCGCTCGCGAGCACGGCTCTCGGCGCGTCTTCGCCCGCGCCCGAAGCCTCGCGCCAACCGCGAACCCGCATCAGCACCGCGCCGGTCATCGACAGCTCGCCGTCCACCTCGGGGTTGGGGCGGACGGACCAATAGGAAGCGGGGATGGGCACTTCGCCGGACGCGTCCTTCGCCATCATGGATTGCAGCAGACCCGCCGCCGTCCGGCCTCTCCGGACGGCGCCCGCGCGGATCATCGCTTCGGACGCCCGGCACGCAGCGTCGAGCCGGGCGATGGGCAGATACCCGGGGTCCTCGAGCGCCCGGGCCACCAGCTCCCGCGCCTGCGCCGCCCCCAGGGTCAGCAGGCGGCGCTCGAACGTCGCGACCGCCTCCTCGGACCCGGCCCATTCGCGCCAGCCGTCCGCCGGAACGGACGTGGTGTGCTGGTACAGGTGGCTCAGCAGCGTCGAAATCCGGGTCCAGTGCCGGCCCGCCGCCGGGTCCATGACCTGGATGAACGGGCCCACGCGATTCCACAGCACCACGAAGTGCGGCCGTCCTCCCGCGCTGAGGGTGACGATGATGGCGGGAAGCGCCTTGGCTTCGGGGACCACCACGTGATCGAGCGGAAGCATCACCTGCTCGGAGTCGAGCCCGAGCTGGTTCGCGACTTCATCCAGGGTGACGATGGAGGTGCCATCGACGTCCGTCTGACACACCTCGCGAAGGACTCGATAGTTGAGCTCGGCGCCCATCCCCGCGAACAGGCTCTTGAGCGAAGCGGGGCCGCAGTCCGTCGCCGAGATCTGGATCACCTCGGGAATGATCGAGCGCCGGCGCCTGGGAGGAGTCATGGTCAGCGGGCCTCGGCCTCGGGCTGAAACACGGTCGTGGGCGGTTCCTCAGGCTGCGGATTCCATTCGCCGACCGCCCGCATCAGCAGCGCGACAGGCGACGCCCGCGCGACCTCGACCTCCACCACCAGGGTCATGCCGTGGCGCAGCTGGATGCGCGGATCGTCCGGTGGCGCGAACTTGAGCTCGACGCGCACCGTCCCGGGGATGGCCTCGGGCGTGGCGGTCTGGCCGGGCTCGGTCCCGACAGCCGTCACCCTGGCGGGGACCGTCCCGTAGATGGTCATCGGGTAGCCGTCGAGCTTGAGGCGCGCCGTTTGACCGGGCTGGATCAACCCGACGACCTCCTTGGGGAAACGGGCGCGCACCCGCACCTCGGCATCGCTCGCGACGATGGTGCCGACCCGCTGTCCGTCGGCGATGAACGCTCCCGCGCCAAGCTCCGCCACGTCGACCAGGTGGCCCGTGGCCGGCGCCCGGTACAGCTTCCGCTCGATCTGGTACTCGAGGCGGTCGATGGTGCCCTGGAGCTCCCGGATCCGCCCCTCGGCGCCCAGCGCCTCGCGCTCGAGCTCCAGCAGCTGCGCGGCGAGGGCTTGACGGCGCACGTCCTGCTCTCGCCGCAGTCGGGCGATCGCCAGGCCCTGCGCCGTCTGCGCGAAGCGGAGCGCGTCGACATCGGTCGTGCGCTCCAGCTTCTCCATCTCCGAGACCGCGCCCGTCGGGCTGTTGAGGGCCAGCTGCGCGCGTTCCACCGCGAGCCGGTGCCTGGGCGCGAGCTCCTGTTCCCTCCCCAGCGCCTCCTTGACCGCGACCTCGTCTACCTTTGCAGTCAAAGCCGCCTCTTGCTGCTTGTTGGTGATCTGCTGGCGGATGATGGCGAGCTCCTTCTCGGTCGCGGCGAGCGTCGCCCTGCTCCGCTCGAGTTCGAGGCGCTCGGCCCGTGCGTCGAACTCAATGAGCAGGTCGCCTTCCTTGACCTCCTGATCGAGTTTGAGCAGCGAGTGCACGACCCGGCCCGCGCTGGGCGGCTCGATGCGATGGACGGCATTGTGAGGCTCGATGCGGGCCTGTGAGCTGGCCTTGACGAGCGGGACCTGGGCGAACAGCGACCAGGCGATGAGCCCACCGGCACACACCACCATCAGAGCGACGAACACGAGGCGCGTGTCCGACTCGTAGTTCAGGGAACGAAGCGTCCGCTCGAAGGGATATGCCATGGTCCGTGAACCAAGGTCGCCTTTATGGTCGCGCCGTGTCAACACCTCGGCCCCTGCTTTGTGATTCACGCCCCTGTCTGAGTACGGCAGCTCGATGCGACGCGGGGCTCCATTCGCATCGCCGCAATGCGTTGCATTTTTATTGCTGCCCCGATTTGACATCCAGCTTCCACTACACTTACCGTTTCAATTCGAAAGGAGGCACGACATGAAGATCAAGATCCACGTTCGCGGCGGCCCGAAGGCTCGTTAGTCGTCGGGTGTTTTGATTCAAGCTGTTGAAGCTGGTCGTTCCTCGTTTCAGCTGAACAGAGGGGGGTTGATGGGATCTCCCATCAACCCCTCCTCTCATTTCTGGCACCGTGTTGCTCTTGCATCGTGCCATCCGGAGTGGGGCGTTACCGCAACCTTGCAAGTCGGGAGGGTTCACCCGCTGTATTGTTCCTGCTCCGCCGTGCCGCGCCAGCATTGATGAGTAAATTGGCCTGCTTGAAATGACTTGGCACCCTCCCCCGACCTGCTGAGTCAGCCACTCTCGGCCAGTCATCACGGTTTCAATGTTTCAATGACAGCAGCTCGCCTCCATCCAGGGGCTGCACGTCACCTTCACCGACGCCAACAAGGACGGCCTCGCCGGCGCGCTGCTCGACAGCCCGGGCAGCGGACGTCATCCGCGGCGGGAAGGAGGCCTCCATGGGCGAGTTCGTCCCGAAGGCCCATGGCGAAGAGACTGCAATCTTCCGCAGCCAGGCCATCAGCCCGGTGATGCACCGCCAGTTGATGCGCGGAGACTTGCGCGGCCGAGCGCATGCGGCACTTCAGCGTGCCGACGCTGGAGCGCTGGCGCTACCGCCCCCTTGCAGGCCCACCGAGCAAGGACGCGGGCGGCGCCAAGGCGCTCGATGAGCTCGGCAAGCAGCTCGCCCGCGACGTGCGGCGCGAGGACCCGAGCGCGACCGCGGAGCTGATTCTCGCGACGCTCGTGCGCCAGGACCGCGTGCGCGAGGACGCGGTGAGCGCCGCCACCGTGCGGCGGCTGCTCGACAAGCGCGGGCTGGGCTGCGTCTCGCTGCGCGGCAGGGACTGAGCGTCGACGCTGGGAGGCCGCGTACCCCGGCGCGCTGTGGCACGGCGACGGCTGCCATGGCCCGGTGCTCACCGGCGGCGCGAAGTCGACGCCACTGCGCATCCACGCGCTGCTCGACGATGGGAGCCGCTACGTCCTCCACGCCGACTGAGGGCACACAGGAGGCGGAGGAAAAAGAAAAGCCCAGCAACCCCTGAGGATTGCTGGGCTCTTGGTGGCGAGGAGTACGGGACTTGAACCCGTGGCCTCCGGCGTGACAGGCCGGCGTTCTAACCAACTGAACTAACTCCCCACAAAATCGGGGGCGCCCGTCTACCGCTGATCACGGGACAAGTACAGCAAGAAGCGCCGCGCTGCGTCTGATGCGCGGCGGGCTCCCAGGTGGAAACACCCCGGGTGACAATCAGAGCACGTCGTCCTCCACCAGCGTGGCGAAGATGCCCAGGCCCAGGAAGGCCACGCCCAGCACGATGTAGAGCACCGCCAGCACAAGCCACGGCCGTCCGCGCGACGTGCCTACTCCCCGCTGTTCCTGACGGTGGGGGCCCGCAGGGGTTCGATGAAGCCCGAGTAGGCCATCCGGTTCGGTGAGCAGCGCCCGGGGTTGCTCACCTTGTCCGGCGTGGCGTTGCCCGTCATGGCGGCGCTGACCTCCTGCGGCGCGGAGGTGGGATGGGCCTCCAGGAAGAGCGCGACGATGCCGGTGACGTGCGGGGTGGCCATGGAAGTGCCGCTCAACGTCTTGGCCGCCGTGTCATCGCTGGCCCAGGCCGACAGGATGCCCTCGCCGGGCGCGAAGACGTCCACGCAGTCGCCGTGGTTGGAGAAGGACGCCCGCCGGTCCACGCTGTTGGTGGCCCCCACGGTGATGGCCTCGGCGGTGCGCGCGGGAGAGCGCTTGCACGCATCCTGGTTCTCGTTGCCCGCCGCCAACACATACGTCACGCCCAACGCGATGGAGCGGCGCACGGCATCGTCGAGCGCCGCGTCCTCCCCGCCGCCCAGGCTCATGTTGGCCACCGCCGGGGACTGGTGGTGCTCGGCCACCCAGTCCACGCCCGCCACCACGCCCGCCGTCGTCCCCGCACCCTCGCAGTTCAGCACGCGCACGGCATGCAGCGACGCACTCTTGGCAATGCCATACATGTTTCCGCCCACCGTGGCGGACACGTGGGTGCCATGGCCGTTGCAGTCCACGCCGTCGCGGCCGTCGCCGACGGCATCGAAGGCGATGTCCGCCCGCCCGGCGAACTCCTGGTGCGTGGGACGCAGGCCCGTGTCCAGGACATACACGTGCACGCCCCGGCCCTGCGTCTTGTACAGGTACAGCTGGTCGAGCGGCAGGTCGCGCTGGTCGACGCGGTCAATCCCCCACGTCGCGCCGGACTGGCTCTCGTCCAGCGTCACCACGCCATTCTGTTGCACGTACTCCACCTCGGGCGCGGAGGACATGGCGCGGGCCTGGTTCGCGTTCATGCGCGCGGCGAAGCCTCGCAGCGCGTGCGCGTACACGTGGAAGGCCTTGCCACCGAAGCGCCCGGTCAGGCTCCGCGCGACGGCCTCCGGCGCCAGCGCCGCGTCCCCTCCCTGCGGCTCCTTGAGCACGACGACGTACTCCCCGGGGACCGGCTTCGCGACCTTGAGGAACTTCTCGCGCATGGGCGTCTGTGCGGACGCGGTGCCACGGCAGGGGGTGTCATCTGGCGGTGGGATGGGATTGCCCGTGCTCTGGCACGCCGGCAGCAGGAACAGCACGCAGGCGGACGCGACCGTCCGCGACAGGAGCTTCAGCGACATGGGGTCCCCCGGGGGTGGCACAACCAGCTTCAGTCAGTGGAGTAACGCCTTCTGACGCAAACTGGTTGATGCCCCGCGGGGCCGCGAAACGTCCACCCCACGCCATCGCTGATGGCCTACTGGATCGTGTACCCCAGCGCCGCCAGTTGCGGCAGGGTGCCGATGTAGTAGTCCCGCGATACGGCCCGCACGGAGCCCGCCGGGATGTTCGCGGAGGGCAGGGTCGTCCACGCATGGAAATTGATGTTGCCGCACGTCAGGTCGTTCGGGTTCGTGCAGTAGGTCTCCTCCTCCATGTTCAGGCTGATGTCTTCATCCACCCGGATGGAGATGCCCACGTCGACCCCAAAGATGGTCCAGACGAGCACCGCGTAGTCAACCTTTTCCATGTTGCAGTGGGAGCCCTTCTCCTGGTTGCAATCGGCTCCGAGGATGCTGAAGCGGTTCACCGGGCGGATGGGGCCGTGAATCGTGCCTTCTTTGCTCAGGTAGATGCGCAGGTCCCCCATGGCGGCCACATCCTTCTTCAGGTAGAGCGCCTGCTCCCCTCGCCACAGCGGCCATGACTGGTTCATCCGCGCCCGGAAGGAATAGGCATTATTCCAGCGCACCACCGAGCCCGCCGCCGTGTTCACGAGGGTGCCCGTGATGTTCGACTGTCCGTCATCGAAGACATACCCCGTGCCGAAGCAGGGACTGAAGGGCGTATAGGGCGTACCTGGTTCCGCATGGATGTGGTCCGCCACGAGCGGATTCCAATCCAATGCATTGATGGTACTGCCAGAGAAGGCATAGAGGTTCGTGTAACCCCACTGCCCTCCCAGGGAGTTACCTGCCGCCTGGTTGAAGACGATCTTGCCCACTCCATTGGGCCAGTCCTGGATGATGTAGCTGGTCTGCCAGCCCGCTCCCGCCGCGCTCCGGTCCTCCACCACGTTCACGTATTGGGTCGGATACTGGTTGTTGACCAGTTCCAGCTTCACGCCCACGCCGCCAATGCTATCGCTCAGGCCCACCACCGACGTGACCTGGCTGGCGATGAGGCCCACATTCACCGTCGCGGGCGGTGCCCAGGCCCAGTCAGTGGGCGGCAGACAGTTCAACTGCGTTTGCAGGGACTGGACCTCCGGCACCACGGTCTTGGGAGGTGCCTCGGAAGGCCCCGGACCACAAGCGGCGAGAGGCGATATGACTGACAGTGCGGCAAGCAGGAAGGTGCGCATCCCCGCACCCTATCCACAAACCCAATTCCTTTCCCTCTCGCGATGAGCACGCCCCTCCTCACCCTGCTGGCCCTCCTGGGCTTCGCCGCGAACTCGCTGCTGTGCCGTGCGGCCCTCTCAGGGGGGGCGGCGCGAAGCATCGACGCGGGTTCGTTCACGCTGGTGCGGCTTGCGTCCGGAGCGCTGGTACTCGCGCTGCTGCTGCGGCTCCGGCGGGGCGGCCGTGGGGCGACAGGGCATGGCAGCTGGGCCTCGGCGCTCGCGCTCTTCGTCTATGCGGCCGGCTTCAGCTTCGCGTACGTGCGCATTGGCGCGGGCGTGGGCGCCCTGCTGCTCTTCGGCTGCGTGCAGCTCACCATGCTCGCGGCGGGGCTCGCGCGCGGTGAGCGGCCGCGCGCTCTCGAGTGGGCGGGGCTCGCCGTGGCACTCGCGGGGCTCGCGGGGCTCACGCTTCCTGGAGCGAGCGCGCCGGATGCGCTCGGTGCGGGGCTCATGGCCGCCGCGGGCGTGGCGTGGGGCATCTACAGCCTGCGGGGGCGTGGGAGCACGGATCCTCTCGCGGCGACGGCCGGCAACTTCGTGCGCAGCGTGCCGCTGGCCCTGGTGCTCGTGATGCTCGCCCTCGCTTTAAACGCGGCCCCACACCTGTCACCGAAGGGGCTGCTCCTCGCGGTCACGTCAGGCGCGCTCGCCTCGGGCGTGGGCTACAGCCTCTGGTACGCGGCGCTGCCCCACTTGAGCAGCGCTCGTGCAGCGGTGGTGCAACTGTGCGTCCCGGTCATCGCGGCAGTGGGCGCGGTGCTGCTGCTCGGAGAGCCCCTCACGCAGCGGCTGCTCCTGGGTGGCACCGCGCTGCTCGCGGGCGTCCTGCTGAGCCTGCGCGCGAAGCAGCGGCCCATGACGGCGAAACCCTGACGGGCGCGCCATTCGAGCACCCAGGGAAGTTGAAGCCAGAGCCAACTTCTTCCCTGCCATTGAATTGGCATTCCGCCAGGGAAAGCCAGATGCAGTTCAAAACGCAAGCATCTCTTGCAGCACATGGACATCCGTCTATCTTTGCCCGCGGTCTGGGGCGGGCGCGATGCGCCCCTTCCAGCCATCACCACACAACGACAAAGGTGGACGTATGTCTCGATTTGGAATGCTTCTGGTGGGTGCCCTCGTCCTCGGTCTGACCGCGTGCGGAGGCCCCGAGCAGGCGGAGGACAGCGCCGAGCCCAAGATGGCGTCGGCGCAGCAGGAACTGACCCAGTACTGTGGTCTGAATTGCCCGAGCGGCCAGCACCCGACGACCTACCTGTGCAGCAGCTCGTGTGGCGACTTCTGCACCAACATCAACAACGCGGTCCAGTGCAACCCCAACACGGGCTCGTCCTTCACCTCGTGCGGTACGACCTGCCCGTCGCCGTACCGGGTCACCAGCACCTACGGCTCCTACCTCTGCAGCAAGACCATTCCGTACCTGAGCGGCAACAACACCGTCACCTGCAGTCTGTGACCGGCTGAAAAGCACGGTGGGCTGGCGGCTCGCGAGCGCCGCCAGCCTGTCGTCATGGCACACCCATCTCAATGGATGGCGGCTCGGGCTCCAGCAGGTGCGGGGGCTCCGACTGCCCTTCGTCCCGAAGCCTGAGCGCGCGGTCGATGCGCGCGGCGGCGCTGATAAGGCCAAGGTGGCTGAAGGCCTGTGGGAAGTTTCCCAGCTGCTCGCGCGTCAGCGGGTGGATCTCCTCCGCCAGCAACCCCAGATGGTTCGACGCCTCCGCGTGCGCGACGAAGACGTCCTCGGCCTCCTGGATGCGATTGGCCAGCGCCAGCGCCTCCGCCAGCCAGAAGCCGCAGAGGATGAAGCCTCCCTCCGGCCCCCCGACGCCGTCATCCATCCGGTACCGGCGCAGGAACGGGCCCGTGCCCAGCTCCGCGCGCAGCCAGTCGAGCGTCCTCAGGATGAACGGATCCGTCCCCCGGAAGCAGCCCACGATGGGCAGCAGCAGCAGCGCTGCGTCCGGGTCGTTCCCTCCGTAGGCTCCGACGAAGTGCTTGCGCGATGGATCCACGCCGTTGCGCAGGATGTCCGCCCGGATGACGTCCGCCAGGGCGGCACTGGACTGCTCCAGCGCCGTCTCCCCGAAGAGCCGTGCCAGGTGCTGCCCCCGGCGCAGGGCCAGCCACCCCATCAGCTTCGAGTGGACGTTGTGCCGCATCTCCCGGCGCGGCTCCCAGATGCCATGGTCGGGCTCGTTCCAGCGGCGGGCGGTGGCCTGGATGACCGAACGGAGCAGCCTCCAGGTGCGCAGCGGCAGCCGCCCGCCGGAGCGCTCGTAGAGGTACGCCGCGTCGAGCAGCGCGCCCGCGGTGTCGAACTGGAACTGGTCCTTCGCGTCGTTCCCCAGCCGCACCGGCCGTGAGCCCTGGAAGCCAGCCAGGTGCTCCAGCTCCCGCTCTGGCGGCACGGCGGCGCCGTCCAGCGTGTACATCACCTGAAGCGGGCCACCGCGCTGCAACGTGTCGCGCACGAAGTAGAAGAACTCGCGCGACTCGTGCTGGAAGCCCAGGAGGTTGGTGGCGCGCACCGCCATCGCGGAGTCGCGGACCCAGCTGAAGCGGTAGTCCCAGTTGCGAGGCCCGCCAATCCACTCGGGGAGCGAGGTGGTGGGCGCGGCCACCATCGCGCCCGTGGGGCCGTACATCAGCAGCTTCAGCGCCAGCGCGGAGCGCAGCACGTGGTGCCGCCAGGGCCCTTCGTAGTGGAGCTGTTGCGCCCACTCGCGCCAGGCCTGACGCGTATCCCGCAGGTGGTCGAAGGGCCGGTACGCGGCGAGCGGCTCCGGCCGGTCGGAGTCCCACGAGAGGATCATCCAGCGCCGCTCGCCCGGCCCCATCCGGATGCGCGTCTGGAGGCCGCTGTCTTCCCGGCAGGGATGGCCGCTCAGCGCCTCGCAGGGCCGCCACTCCGCCTCCCCGCTGAGCACGGCGACCAGCCGCTCCCCTCCCGACCCGCGAGCGACAAGGCCGTGCTCCTTCCGCTCCACCCGCGTCCGCGACGCCCCGTAACCGAAGCGCGGGTCGAAGACGATGTTCAGCTCCACCGGGCCTTCCAGGCACTCGATGCGCCGGTGCACCTCGTGGACGGTGGAGCGCGGGTCGTTGGTCCACGGCATGTAGTCGATGATGCGGATGGCCCCCTTGCGCTCGAAGCGGAACAGCGTCTCCAGGACGTTGGTGTCCGGGTCGTAGCGCTGCAGGCTCTCGAAGGGCCACACGACGGGGGTGATGCCGGTGATGCCGCCCTTCTCGTCATCGAGGATGCCCGCGAAGACGCTCGGGCTGTCGAAGCGGGGGAAGCAGAGCCAGTCGATGACGCCGTCCGGCCGGACGAGCGCACAGGAGCACCCATCGCCAATCACCCCGCGTCCCGCGAGGGAGACCTCGCGGTAGGACGCCGGGTTGGTGAACCGGAAGGGGCGGGCCATCCGCCTGGCGGCGCTATAGAGGTCCATGAGCAGGCTCCCTGCCCTCAAAGTAGCGACCCCCGTGATGGCCGCACCCGGCGGCCCACCCACGCAG
>NZ_RAWL01000850.1:0-838 GCF_003668885.1 Corallococcus sp. AB049A
CGCGGAGCCTTGGGGACCTTGGGCTTGGGCGTGGAGCCCAGGATGTCCTCCAGCACCTCCGCGCCATCGACGCCCGAGTCGCTGGGCGGCGGCGGCGGCAGGTCCCAGTCCAGCGCCGGCGGCGCGGGGGGCCTGGGCGGACGCGCGGCGGCCGGCGGCGACGGCAGGATGTCCGGCGAATCGTCCTCGTCCATGTCCATCGGTTCAGCCTCCACGATGTCCAGGGGCTCACCCCGGCCGCGCGCCAGCGCCTGTTCCATGTCGTCCGTCGCGGCGACGAATACCTTGAGCGGCTTGCGCAGCTGGAAGCGCAGCTCGTCCACCAGCATCAGGTTGCCCGGGTCCTCCACGGCGACGTGGATCTTCTCGCCGCGGCCCTCCTGCTCCGCCGCGAAGAGGAGCACCCGGTGCTCGTTCTGGAAGTCCATGGACACCAGCGAGGACACCGCATGCGGGATGTACTCGGGGATCTCCACGAACGGCAGCTCGTGCTGCGCCGCGAGCGCCCGCGCGATGTCCCGGCCCGTGCACAGGCCCATGGACACCAGCACCTCGCCCAGCTTGCGCCCCTGGCCGCGACGTCCGGAGGCCAGGGCCTGCTTCACCTGCTCGTCCGTCACCACTCCGGCCTGGACGAGGAGTTCACCAATCTTCTTGCGCATGGCCGGGGGCTACCGCTTGACCTTGGCGAGGTATTCCTCGCGGGAGAAAACGCCCTTCTCGATGAGCAGCTCCACCATGGCCTTCAGCGCCGCGACCTCCTTGCGCTGGACCTCCTCCACGCTCTTGAGCAGCTCCGCGGGGCTGCCGGAGGCGGCCTGACGGGGTGCTTCCGGCG
>NZ_RAWL01000851.1:0-837 GCF_003668885.1 Corallococcus sp. AB049A
CCGCGAGCGCGCCTCCACGCGGACGACGGCGGGCATCCTCACGGCGCTGGTGGGCGTGGTGGTGCTGCTGCTGGGCCGGGGGCTCGCGAGCGCGCGGGGCACGCTGGAGGGGGACCTGCTCATCCTCGCGGCGGTGGTGGCGTGGGTCGTGTACACGACGGAAGGCAAGCCCCTGGCCACGGAGCACGGGCCGCTGCGCGCGACGGCGTGGACGATGACGGTCGCCACGCTGTTGCAGCTGCCGCTCGCCCCGTTCGTGCTGGAGCCGGAGGCGGTGTGGGCCTCCAGCGCCATGGCGAAGGCCTCCATCGTGTACGTGGGGCTGATGACGTCGGTGGTGGCGTACCTGCTCTGGTCCTACGCGCTGTCGAAGGTGCCCGCGTCGCGCGTGGCCATCTTCTCCAACCTTCAGCCGGCGGTGACGGCGCTGGTCGCGTGGCTCTTCCTGGACGAGGCGCTGCACTGGGAGCTGGCGCTTGGAGGTGCGCTGGTGCTCGTGGGCGTGCGGCTGACGCAGGGCGCGCCCGTGAAGCCCGCGCCGGTGGTGGTGCGCGCGGGCTGAAGGGGCTGCCTCAGTCCCCGTTCGGGTCCCACTCGGAGATGTCCTTCTTCGCGGGCTCCGGCGGGACGGCGGGACGCGGCGGCTCCGCGATGCGGGCCGGCGGCTCCTTCTTCGCCACCGGAGGCGGAGGCGGGGCGTCCTCGTCGTCCGACCGGCTCGGCCGCGCGGGCCCGGCCACCACGGGCTTCGGCTCGGGCTTGCGCGGCGGCGGCTCCGCGAAGGCCTCGATGTCGGGGGCCTCGGAGCGCTTCGGCTCCGGCGCCACGGCAGGGGAG
>NZ_RAWL01000852.1:0-836 GCF_003668885.1 Corallococcus sp. AB049A
TCGGGCATCCTGGAGCTTTCTGATTTCGTCTTCGAGCAGGCACCGGACTTCCGCGCGCTGCACTGGATGGCGACGGATTCGCTGCCGGAGGGTGGCGAGCGCGAGTGGGTGGCGCCGGAGTTGGGGACGGAGTCGCTGGCGTTCCTGCAGTACACGTCCGGGAGCACGGGGACGCCGAAGGGCGTGATGCTCACGCACGGCAACCTGCTGCACAACCTGTCGCTCATCCACGGGGCGTTCGGCGCGCGCAGGGAGAGCCAGGGCGTCATCTGGCTGCCGCCGTACCACGACATGGGACTCATCGGCGGCATCCTGGAGCCGCTGTACGGGGGCTTCCCGGTGGCACTCATGTCGCCGATGACGTTCCTCAAGCGGCCCATGGCGTGGCTGGAGGCGGTGTCGAAGTTTGGGGGCACCATCAGCGGTGGGCCGAACTTCGCGTTCGACTTGTGCGTGAAGAAGAGCACGCCGGAAGAGCGGCGGGCGTTGGACTTGAGCCGGTGGGAGGTGGCCTTCTGCGGCGCGGAGCCGATTCGGCCGGAGACGCTGGAGCGCTTCGTGGAGGCGTTCGGCCCCAGTGGCTTCCGGCGTGAGGCCTTCTACCCGTGCTACGGGCTGGCGGAAGGGACGCTGATAGTTTCCGGAGGCGAGAAGTCAGCGCCGCCGGTGTCGGTGACGCTGTCGTCCACTGCGCTGGAGCAGCACCGCGCGGAGGAAGTGGGCGCGGCGGAGGCCGGGGCACGGACGCTGGTGGGGTGTGGCCGGACGCTGGCGGAACAGCGACTGGCCATCGTGGACCCGGAGACGCTGGAGCGGCGGGCGCCTGGGCAGGTGGG
>NZ_RAWL01000853.1:0-822 GCF_003668885.1 Corallococcus sp. AB049A
GCGCTGCCGCACACGCACGCCCGCCGGGTGGACCACGTGGCCCGCGCCCTGGGGCTGCGCGAGCTGGGCGACCTGTCCGGCGCCGTGACGGAGCTGCGCCGCGCGCTGCACGACGACCCGGGCGCCACGGATGCCCTGGCGCAGCTGGCGCGCACGGCCCGGCTGTCCGGGGACACGAAGCTGGCCATCGACGCGTACGCCCGGCTGGGCCAGGCGGAGCCCCACGACGCGGGGGCGCTGGTGCAGCAGGCGCGGCTCCTGGTGTCGGAGGGCCGCTTCACGGAAGCCGTCCACGTGGGCGAGGAGGCGCTCCTGCGCGACCCGGAGGACCCGGAGGTGTACCAGGTGCTCGGCCGCGCGCACCTGGGCGCCAATGAGCTGGCCTCCGCCATCCTGCGCTTCCAGCAGGCGGTGCACCTGGACCCCGAGCACGGCCACGCGCTCAACAACCTGGGCTTCGCCTACCTGCGCGCCAACGACAACGCGCGCGCCGTGGAGGTCCTCACCCAGGCCGCCAGCCTCCTGCCGCACGTGGCCTACGTGCAGAACAACCTGGGCGTCGCCTGCGAGCGCCTGGGCCGGCTGGAGGAGGCCCGCGCCGCCTACGCCGCCGCCACCCGGCTGTCCCCCCGCTACGTGCAGGCCCGCGTCAACGCGGAGCGGGTGGGCCGCGTGGCCCGGGCCGACCCGGCGGGTCCGGTCCTCCCGGAGCCGCTGCCGCCCGTCGCGCCGTAGGGCGGGCGGCCAGGAAACACCGCCGCTTTCCGGGGGGATGGCCCGGACGGGTTCACCCCGCCCGCCCCCCGGTCTAACCTCCAGTCC
>NZ_RAWL01000854.1:0-821 GCF_003668885.1 Corallococcus sp. AB049A
CGTACCCGGGCAAGCAGCTGGCGGAAGGAGTCCTCTGGCGTCACGCGCGCACGTAGCACGAGCGTATTGACGAAGAAGCCGATGAGGCCTTCGGTCTCCGCCTGGGTACGGCCGGCGATGGGCGAGCCCACGGTGACGTCGTCCTGGCCCGAGTAGCGGGACAGCAGCGTCTGCCAGGCAGCCAGCAGCACCATGAAGGGCGTGGCGCCTTCACGCTGGGCCAGGGCCTTGAGCGCGTCGGACGTCGCCTGCGGAATCCTCACGGAGAGGGTTGCGCCCGCGTGGGACTGGATGGCCGGGCGGGGGAAGTCGGTGGGCAGCTCCAGCGCGGCCGGAGCCCCCTGAAGCTGCTCCTTCCAGTAGCCCAGTTGCGCGTCCAGCGTCTCACCCTGGAGCCAGTTGCGTTGCCACGCCGCGAAGTCCGTGTACTGCACCGGCAGCGGAGGCAGCGTGGGCGTCTGGCCCGTGGAGAAGGCCTCGTAGAAGGCCACCAGCTCCCGGACGAGGACGCCCATGGACCAGCCGTCGGAGACGATGTGGTGCATCGTCACGAGCAACAGGTGCTCTTCTTCCGCCAGCCGAACGAGGGCGGTGCGCAGCAGCGGGCCATTCCGCAAGTCGAAGGGCTGACGCGCATCCGCTTCGACCTTCCGCTGGGCTTCGGCTTCGCGCTTCGCTTCAGGCAGCGTGGAGAGGTCGATGAGCGGCAACGCCCACGTGCCGGGCGCGTGGATGTGCTGGGCGGCCTGGCCCTGGCTCTCACGGAAGGTGGTGCGAAGGGCGTCGTGGCGGGCCACCAGCGCTTCGAAGGCGCGGCGCAG
>NZ_RAWL01000855.1:0-819 GCF_003668885.1 Corallococcus sp. AB049A
GGTCGATGAGCGGCAACGCCCACGTGCCGGGCATGTGGATGTGCTGGGCGGCCTGGCCCTGGCTCTCACGGAAGGTGGTGCGAAGGGCGTCGTGGCGGGCCACCAGCGCTTCGAAGGCGCGGCGCAGCGACTCCTCGTCCACCCGGCCCGTCAGCCGGAGCGCGGTGGGGATGTTGTAGGACGCGTCGCCCGGGGTGAGCTGGTCCAGGAACCAGAGGCGCTGCTGGGCGAAGGAGAGGGGCTGTGGGCCGTCCGCCTGGGGCCGGGTGAGCGGCGGCAGCTGGAGGCTTGGCGCCTGGGTCTGGAGGCGCTCCGCGAGCGCGGCCACGGTGGGCGCTTCGAAGAGGGCCCTCAGCGGCAGCTCCACGCGGAAGGTGGAACGCACACGCGAGACGAGCTGAGTGGCCAGCAGCGAATGGCCCCCCAACGCGAAGAAGTCGTCGTGGATGCCCACGCGCTCCACGCGCAGCACCTGCGTGAAGAGGGCCGCAAGCTGCTCCTCGGTGGGAGTGCTCGGCGCGACGTAGGTGGAGGCGGCTGCACCGCCCTGGGGCGCGGGGAGCGCCTTGCGGTCCACCTTGCCGTTGGTGTTGAGCGGCAGGGCCTCCAGCACGAGGAAGGCGGAGGGCACCATGTACTCAGGCAGGTGCTGCTTGAGGAATGCACGCAGCTCGGCAGTGTCCAGCGACGCCCCCGCCTCGGGGACGGCGTAGGCGACGAGTCGCTTGTCACCGGGCACGTCCTCGCGAGCCAGCACGACGGCCTGATGCACGGCAGGGTGCTTCAGCAGGCAGGACTCGATTTCACCCAGCTCGATGC
>NZ_RAWL01000856.1:0-806 GCF_003668885.1 Corallococcus sp. AB049A
GGGCGGGAAGGCTTTTTCCCCGCCGCGTGTCCCCTTGGCCCAACCCGGACCGAAAGGACCCCTGTTTGAAGCGACTCCTTCAGCTCGTTGCCGCGGCCTCCCTGATGCCTGCCCTGTCTTTCGCTGGCGTCATGTGGAAGGGCGACTTCGAGACCGGCAACACGTCCCAGTGGACGCGCCAACAGGCCGTTGCCAACAGCCGCTTGCAGGTCGTGACCGACGTGGTGCGTGACGGCAAGTACGCGCTCAAGGCCACCGTGAAGCAGGGCGACAATCCCATCAACGCCAGTGGCAACCGCAACGAGCTGCTCTACCTGACCCACGAGACGCAGGGGAAGGAGTACTACTACAAGTGGAGCACGCTCTTCCCCTCGAACTACCCGGTGCATGACTCGTGGCAGGTCATCACCCAGTGGCACCAGGAGGGCTGCTGCGGCTCTCCGCCGCTGGAGTTCTTCGTGCGCGGGGACAAGATCAACCTGCGCGTGGGCGGCAACACCACGCCCGTGCTGTGGCAGACCTCCATCGACAAGGGCAACTGGCACGACTTCGTGCTGCACGTGAAGTGGTCCTCGGACAAGAAGGTCGGCTTCGTGGAGCTGTGGCACAACGGCGAGCACGTGCTGCCCAAGACGTACGGCGCCAACCAGTTCGGCAAGGACCTGAACTACCTGAAGATGGGTCTGTACCGCGACGCCGCCATCAAGCCGGAAGGGACCATCTTCCACGACGGCTTCACCATGGGGACGACGCTCGAGGACGTGATGCCGCCCGCGCCCGCGCCGGTGGAGGAGCCCACGCCCACC
>NZ_RAWL01000857.1:0-777 GCF_003668885.1 Corallococcus sp. AB049A
GAGCAGGCTCACGCTCACCGCGCCCACCGGCACCCAGCGCAGCAGGGCCGGGCGCTCCACGTCCGGCCGCAGCGCCGCCAGCACGAGCACCGACAGGAGCACCAGCAGCGGCAGGTCCGACAAGGGCAGGTCCCACCCCGAGCGCGACGCGACACCGCCCCCCAGGCTGTAGAGCGAGTCATCCGAGGGGCGCGTCGTGGGCAGCACCCGCAGCTCCGGCGGGGCGCCGCGCACGCCGCCCGGCACCGGCGCGTTGTCCGGCAGGGGCGAGCCGTCCGCCGTCACCTTGCCCCAGGGCAGGAAGAGCGCCACCACGCACACCCCCACGCCCGCCAGCGCCAGCACCCGGGGAAAGCGCAAGAGCGAGCGCAGGTCGAAGTCGCGGGCCACGCCGTCCGGCTCCGCGATGACCAGCCGGTACTGCTCCACGGCGATGAGCACCGTCCCCGCGGCCCAGAGGGGAATGAGCAGGTTGAACCCGGACAGGAGCCGCACGGACAGCGCCACCAGCAGCAGCGTGAACGCGGCGGGCACCTCCGGCCGCATCAGCACCAGCGGCACGGAGTCCACCCAGCCCGGCGCGTTGCCATCGCGGCGCAGCTCGCGCGCGACGAGCGCCACGCTGCCCACCAGCGTCAGCAGCGTCCCCAGCACGCCCACGCTGGGGAGGAATGGCAGGATGGACAGCACCAGTGAGAACACGATGAGCCCCACGCCCACGACGCTCTGGGAGTGGCCCGGTACGTCCTTGAGCCAGCGGGGGCCGTCGTACGGCAC
>NZ_RAWL01000858.1:0-767 GCF_003668885.1 Corallococcus sp. AB049A
CTCCCGCCCCGCCGGAGTCCGCCACCCACTGCTTGTGGAAGCCCTCCACCGCGTTGATGGGGAAGAACGGGTCGCCGTGCGCCAGCTCGTTGCCCTGCATCCACAGCAGCGGGAACGGCAGGCACACCAGGCCAAAGCCCACCGCGCGCGTGAGTGACGCCACCCGGTCCTCGCTGCTGAACACCAGCGCCACCGTGATGAGCGGGATGTACAGCCAGGCGTCGTAGCGAAGCGCGCACGCGAAGTTGAGCAGCACCGCGCCCCAGAAGAGCGGCTGGAAGCGGTTCTCCTCCACGCCCTCCGCCACCAGCGCGAACACCGCCAGCATGAAGAAGAGCGACACCGCCTCGCTGCCCGCCGTGGTGGAGAACTGCAGGTGCATGCCCCACGCGCTGAAGGCCAGCCCCGCCGCCACGCCCGCGCGCCAGCCGAACAGCCGCCGCGTCAGCGCGAACAACGGCACCACCGACGCCACGCCGAACAACAGGCTCACCAGCCGGCCCGCGACGTCGCGCTCGAACACCGACAGCACCGCGCCCACCAGGTACACGTGCAGCGGCCCGAACTGGTACGTGCCGTCCTTGTAGGACGTGATGACGTGCGGGTCGGCGAGCCACCGCTCCGCCAGCTCCGTGCGCACCACCGCGTCACCGAACAGGTTCTCGTTGATGAAGAACACCCCCAGCCGGGGGAGCAGCGCCGCCAACAGCAGCAGGCCCACCAACCACCGGATGGACGGCTCGGGCTGGGGTGCGGGCACCGCGGAC
>NZ_RAWL01000859.1:0-763 GCF_003668885.1 Corallococcus sp. AB049A
GTGGTGCCCACGCGGAGCTCCGGCGCGGGAGCCTCGGGTTCAGGAAGCGTGGGGTCGGGAGACAGGGGGGCGCTACCGGGTGCATCGATTCGGGACATCAGGCTCGCTCCGAGGAAGGAGGAGCCCACGCCCTGTGCAGCCCGTGCGCCACGCCCAGGTGCCCGGAATCACAGGCACCCTCTGGCCTCCATGCGCCCGGGCCTGGGACCCGGGTCCCGCGTCCCAGACGGGCTCAGCCCAGCACGTCCTGGGCGCGGCGGTAGTACATCTCGCGGCTCGCGAGGCCGTTGTAGCCGCCGTTGATGCGGCGGGTGACCTCGCGGAAGTTGCCCGCGTCCGCGTAGCTGTTCAGGTTGCGCGACTGCCAGTACCAACCCGCGATGCGGAACGCGACGTCCGGGTCCTTCGCGCGCTCCGGGTGCCCTTCCAGGTCGATGCCCAGCGCCTTGCCCGCCGCACGGTAGTTCGCGCGGCCCGTCAGCTGGATGGGCCCTCGGCCCTTGTAGCGCTTGCCGTCGCCCGGCTGCGTGTTGCCCAGGTCCTTGCGGCCCTCGTACGCCGCGCCGGAGGCGATCTCCTCCATGTAGCGCAGCTCGCCGCTCTCGTGCGCCAGCTGCGCCAGGAACATCTCCTTGCGCCGGGGCGTGTTGATGTTCGCCTCCGCCATCGCCTTGTTCAGGTGCGGCAGGTACTGCTCCGCCTTCGCCTGCGACAGGTTCGGCATGATCCGCCGCAGCTGCGCCACCGTCACCCCACCCTTCCC
>NZ_RAWL01000085.1:0-24137 GCF_003668885.1 Corallococcus sp. AB049A
GCGCGACGTGGTGTGGCTGGGCGCGGGCGCGGGGCTGGGCGCGCTGGTGGGCGCGGCGCTGGGCACGCTGGGGCTGGTGCTGGGCGGGGTGGTGCCCGTCGCGCAGTGGGGCCCTTCCGTCTGGCTGTGGTGGATGGCGGACCTGCTGGGCATGCTGCTGGTGACGCCGGTGCTGCTCTTGCGCAGGCCCCGGCGCATGGAGCGCGCGTGGGAGGCGCTCCTGCTCACGGCGCTGACGACGGCGGTGTGCGTGGGCGTCTTCGCCTTCCCCCGGCCGGGCTCCGGCGCGGCGCACGCGATGACGTTCCTGCTCTTCCCGCTGATGGCCTGGGCGGCCTTGGGCTTCGGGCTGCGGGGGGCGGCGCTGTCCTCGCTGTCCATCGCGCTGGCGGCCATCACCGGCACGGCGCGGGAGCTGGGCCCGTTCTTCACGGTGGACCTGCCGTACCGCGGGCTGGTGGTGCTCCAGCTCTTCATCGGCATCACGTCGCTGACGGGCCTGCTGCTCGCGGCGGCGCGCGCGGAGCGCCGCCAGGCGGTGGAGCTGTTGGAGCTGCTGGCCACCACCGTGCGCGCGGTGCACGAAGGCGTGCTCATCTGCGAGGTGCGCGAGCCGGGGGAGCTCAACACCGTCTTCGCCAACGAGGCGCTGTGCGCGCTGGTGGGGCGGCGGCGCGAGGAGCTGGTCGGCTCGGCGCCCGGGGTGCTGCTGGCGTCCGCGGACGGCCCGGAGCGGCAGCGGCTGCTGGAGGCGCTGCGCGAGGAGCGTTCGCTGCGCGCGGAGGTGGCGCTGACGCGGCCGGATGGCACGCGGGTGTGGAGTGAGATGCAGCTGTCCCCGGTGCGCGCCAACGGCCAGGCCGTGACGCACTTCGTGGCCACCCACCGCGACGTCACCGCGACGAAGGAATTGCAGGCGCGCCTGGTGGCCGCCGAGCGCGTGGCCGCCGTGGGCACGCTGGCCGCGGGCGTGGGCCATGAAATCAACAACCCGCTGGCCTACCTGGCGCTGAACCTGGAGGCCGCCCGCAGGGTCCTGGCGGCGGACGGGGGGCCGTCTCCGCAGGGCGCACGCGACGCGCTCTCCAGCGTGCGGGGGGCGCAAGAAGGCGCGGAGCGCATCCGCCTCATCGTGAGGGACCTGCAGGTGTTCAGCCGCGAGGGCGCGCCGGAGCGCGGCCTGGTGGACCTGAACGCGCTGGTGCCGCCCGCGGTGCGCGTGGTGCTGCACGCCCTGCGCTCGCGCGCGCGGCTGGTGGAGGACTTCGGGCCGGTGCCGCGCGTGCTGGGCAGCGAGGCGCGGCTGGGGCAGGTGCTGCTCAACCTGCTGGTGAACGCGCTGCAGGCCATCCCGGAAGGGGACCCCAACCGCCACGAGGTGCGCGTGCGCACGGGCACGGACGCGTCCGGTCACGCGCGCGTGGAGGTGGAGGACACGGGCGGTGGCATCCCGCCGGACGTGCTGTCGCGCATCTTCGACCCGTTCTTCACCACCAAGAACAGCGACGAGGGCACCGGCCTGGGGCTCGCCATCTGTCAGCAGATCGTCCGCACGCACGGGGGCGAGCTGCGCGTGCACAGCGTGCCGGGGCAGGGCGCCACGTTCACGCTGCTCCTGCCGCCCGCGCCCGTGCAGAGCGCGGGGCTTCCGCCGCTGCACGCCGTGGCGTACGACGCGGAGGCGCCGGAGCCGGTGGGCTCGGGGCGGCGGGGGCGGGTGCTCATCGTGGACGACGAGCCCCGGCTGGCGCAGTCCATGCGCCTGCTCCTGGAGCCCACGCATGAGGTCGTCGTCGCCACGCGCGGCGAGGACGCGCTGGCGAAGGTGGCCGCGGGCGAGTCCTTCGACGTGGTGCTGTGCGACTTGCAGATGCCGGGCATGGACGGCATCACCGTCTACCGGCGGCTCCAGCAGGAGGCGCCCGCGCTGGTGTCGCGGGTGGTGTTCATCTCCGGCGGGGCGTCCTCGCCGGAGGCGCGCGCCTTCGTGGAGACCGTGGCGCAGCGGGTGCTGGAGAAGCCGGTGCGCCCGGACGTGCTGCTGGACACGGTGGATGCGGTCCTGGAGGACCACTCCCCGGAGCAGGCGGCGCGCGGCGCGGTGGGCGGCACGCGCCGCGGCTAGAGGCGTCTCAGACGCGCAGCCACTTGCGGGCGGTGGGGCCGAAGAAGCGCACCACGCCGCCCACCAGGAAGAAGCGCACCGAGCGGCCGATGATGGACGCCAGCAGGAAGCGCTCCAGCGGCACCGACACCAGACCGCTGCCAATGGCGACGATCTTGAACGGCGTGGGCAGGATGGAGCACAGCAGCGCCAGCACCCAGAAGTTCTGGCCCAGCAGCTCGCCCACCGTGCCGGACACGCCGAAGCGGTCCACGCGCACGTTCAGGTCGATGTGGAGCAGCTGCGCGACGCCTTCCCCCACGAACGCACCCAGCGCGTAGCCGATGAGGCCGCCCACCAGGCTCGCCAGGGTGCCCAGCAGGCAGTAGCGCACCCACTTCTTCGGCTGGGCGAGCACCATGGGCACCAGCACGGCGAAGGGCGGGATGGGGAAGACGGACCCATCCACCACCGACACCGCCATCATCGTGGCGAGCGCATGCGGGGTGGAGGAGGCGGCCTCCACGCGCAGGTACAGCCGGCGGTACCAGGACAGCTTCGGGGCATCCGCGGCCGGAGTGGCCGGGGCGGTAGGGGAGGAAGGCTCGGTAGAGGACATTCGGGGGCGCACCCTAGCGGAACCCGGGGCCCTTGCCACCGGGACGCCGGGCCCGGATGCCTGCCTGATTGGAATGCGCCCCATGCCCCGGGGGCTTACACACGGGGAAGGGTGACCATGACCGCTCAAGAAACCGTGGAACGCGCCGCCGGTGCGCTGAAGGTGTTTCCCCTGCCGTCGGCGGTCCTGTTCCCGCACACCGTGATTCCCCTGCACATCTTCGAGCCGCGCTACCGGGCGCTGGTGAAGGACGCGCTCGCCACGGACCGGGTGCTGGCCCTGGGCCAGCTGGAGCCGGGCTGGGAGGGCAACTACGAGGGCCGCCCGCCGCTGCAGCCCCTGATGTGCGCGGGCGTCATCGTCTGGGACGAACAGGTGGAGGACGGGCGCTACAACATCCTCCTCCAGGGCGTCAGCCGGGTGCGGATGACAGAGGAGCTGTCCCCGGACACGCCCTACCGCCAGGTGCGCGCCCAGGTGCTGCCGGACCTCCCCTACACCGGGCCGGAGGAGGAGCAGCTGCGCCAGGCCGTCTTCGAGCTGGCCGGCCGGGTGCCGCCCTCGTTCGCGGAGAGCCTGCTGCCGGCGGCCGCGCGCGCCGGTGGGGGCATGCTGGCGGACGTGGTGGCGTCCGCGCTGGTGCCGGAGCCCGGACGCCGGCAGGAGCTGCTGTCGCAGCTGGACGTGCGCCGCCGCCTGGAAGAGGTGCTGGGCGACGTGAGCGACCTCTTGAGCCAGCTGCAGCCCATGCGCCCCAGCGGCCCGCTGAACTAACCGGGCGGCAGGCCGCAGCATCCGCTTGCCCTGGGCCCCCCATGCGCGCATTGCTCGGGGGCAACCCGCCTTCTTGAGGGAGAGCGACGCACCATGCGGCTCGTGAAGATTGGCATCGCCAGCGTCAACACCACCGTGGGCGCCTTCCAGGCGAACACCGACCGGGTGGTGGACCTGGCGAGGAAGATGGCGGCGGAGGACGTCACGCTGGGCGTCTTCCCCGAACAGGTCATCGCAGGCTACCCTGCGGAGGACCTGGTCCAGTGGCAGGGCTTCATCGACCACCAGTGGCCGGAGCTGGAGCGCTTCGCGAGGGAGACCGCATCGCTGCCCCTGGTGAGCATCCTGGGCGTGGCCGTGGCCCTCCAGGGCGTGCGCCTCAACTGCGCGGCGGTGGTGGCGGGCGGCAAGGTGCTGGGCCTGGTCCCCAAGGAGAAGCTGCCCACGTACAACGTCTTCTATGAGGGCCGCACCTTCGGGCACGGCCAGCCGGGCATGGCGGAAGCGCACCGGGGCGTGCCGCTGGGCGACTTCATGTTCCAGTTCGACTTCGGCACCGTGGCGCCGGAGGTGTGCGAGGACATCTGGAGCGCGGACGGCCCCATGCGCCGGCGCGCGTACTCCGGCGGCGAGCTGGTGGTGAACCTGTCCGCGTCCCCCTTCCGGCTGGGCTTCTGGGAGACGCGCCGTGAGCTCATCGCCACGAGAGCGTCCGACCACCAGGTGACCATCGCGTACGCGAACGCGGTGGGCAGCAACGACGGCCTCGTCTTCGACGGCGGCGGCTTCATCAACCAGAACGGCCGCCCCGTGCTGGAGACGCCGCGCTTCCAGCAGGGCTTCACCTCCGCCGTGGTGGACCTGGACCGCACGCTGCGCCTGCGCACGGAGAACACCACCTGGCGCGTGGACCGCGAGGACTGGGTGGCGGCCGGCGGCAAGAAGGTGCCCACCCTGGACTGCACGCAGGCCGTGAAGACGCAGCGCCAGAAGCTGCCCTATCCCGTGCCCGCGCACCGCAGCTTCTTCCTGCCCGCGCCGGACACCCGCCGCACCGCGCGCGTGGCGCTGTGCGAGGACATCCTGGACGCGCTGTCGCTGGGCGTGGGCGACTACTTCGAGAAGACGCGCGCCTTCAAGCTGTTCGGCATCGCGCTGTCGGGCGGACGCGACTCGCTGCTCACGCTGCTCATCGCGCACCGGTACGCGAAGCGCGCGCGGCCGGACAATCCGGGCTCGCTCATCCAGGCGTTCTACATGCCCAGCCCGTATTCCAGTCAGCAGACGCGCGACGCGGCGGAGACCATCGCGCGCGAGCTGGGCGTGCCCTTCCAGGTCGTCTCCATTGAAGAGGCCTTCGAGCGGGAGAAGGCCGCCGCCCAGCAGATGCTGGGGGAGACGAAGCTCACGCCCATCACCGAGCAGAACATCCAGGCCCGCATCCGCGCCCAGCGCATGTGGAACTGGAGCAACTCCTGCGGTGGCCTGTTCCTGCAGACGGGCAACATGAGCGAGAAGTCCGTGGGCTACACCACCATCGGCGGCGACCTGATGGGCGCGCTCGCGGTCATCGCCAACGTGCCCAAGACGGTGGTGATGTACCTGCTGGACTACCTGCAGGAGACCACCGGCTACGAGGGCATCCGCAAGGTGCTGGCCAGGCCCGCCGGTCCGGAGCTGGCGCATGATCAGGTGGGAGAGGAGGAGCTGATGCCCTTCCCCATCCTGGACGCGTGCTTCTACCTGCACGCGGGGGAGAAGCTCACCCCGTCGGAGATGCGCACCGCGCTCACGTCCATGTTCCCGGAGGTGGAGGCGGAGCGGCTGGGCGGGTACGTGGACCGCTTCGTGCGCCTGTTCCAGCAGTCCATCTACAAGTGGGTGCAGTCGCCGCTGTCGCTGCACATCGGCAACCTGGACCTGGACCGCGAGCGCGCACTGCAATTGCCTGTCGTCACCGGTTCCGCCTGGCTTCGCGGCGCGTGACGGATGCCTTTGGGCGTCTGTCTTTGACGGTGCACAGGGGGGCGTTCAAGCCCCCCGCCCCCGTGAAGTGGCTCTGAAACCACGCCTTCTCCCCTGGAGGGCAGGCGGGCAGGTTGGCTGTCTTTGAATGCTTGAACAAGGCTTGCCGGATGTCCCTCTCACGACAACCTTCATGTCAGTCAGTCGACGATGGAGGGTTGGATGAAAGCACAGATTCTGGCGGGCGCCGTTGCGGCGCTCATGTATGGGACGGGCGCGGGCGCGGCGGAGAAGGATTGCCCTCCAGGGCAGACCGCGGTCCATCAGGACACGCAGAACAAGGACATGTCGGCACAGTCCTCTCAGGGTGGGGTCCAGGAGGAGGACCTGACCATCGAAGAGGCGCCGGTGGATGAATCGCTTCAGGGCACGGGCGGCAGCGGGTCGCTGGATGAGTCCTCGAAGAGCGGACAGAACCTGGGCACCAGCGACCAGGGCCTGAGCAGCCCCAGCGCGGGCACGGGCGGCAGCGGCAGCGGCGCGGTCTACCTGCGCTGCGAGCCGGTGGACAAGTCGCCCGCCACGGGCGGCAGCGGCTCCAGCGGTATCGAGCCGCAGACCGAGCCTCCCGCGCCGCCTCCCGCGGCGGAGCCTCCTGCTCCGCCTCCGCCTCCGTCCGGCACCAGCAGCGGCGGCATGAGCCAGAGCAGCAGCTCGATGTACGGCGAGGACGCCACGGGTGGCAGCGGCGTGGCCTCGCCGCCTCCCGCCTACGCTCCCACGACGTCCTCCAATGAGGACATCCAGCCGCTGGAGGTGGAGAAGAAGGACAAGAACGACAAGAAGGGCCTCACGCTCCTCATCGGTGGCGGTGTGGAAGGCTACACCGGCGCCCTGGCTCCGCAGATTGCTCCCGGCCCCTCCGCGGCCGTGACGGCGTCGCTCAAGCCGACGTCCGTGCTGGGCGTCGAAGTCGGCTACTCCGGCGCCTTGAACAACATCAAGGACGCGGGCTCCGCTGGCGCGGATGATGGTCCGGACCTGGTGCGCAATGGTGGCCAGGCGGCCCTGACGCTCGCCATCTCGCCGTCGGCCGTGCAGCCCTACCTGCTGGGCGGTATCGGCATCAGCAACTACCACTTCCGCGGCGGTGAATCGCTGGGCTACAGCGACGACACCGTGGGCAACGTGCCGGCGGGCGTGGGCGTGCGCGGCCACTTCGGCCACTTCACCGCGGACCTGCGTGGCTACTACAACTTCCTGTTCGACAAGCAGTTCGCCCCCAACATCGATCCGGGCGGCGGCGACGCGGGCGGCGGTGGCAGCTACACCACGACGCTGAACGTGGGTGGCACCTTCTGACCTGAAGCCTGATTTCACGGCCTCCATGGCAGGAGCTGGCGGCGGGGTGTCCGGAATCGTCCGGCCCCCGCCGCCACTTTTTCATTCCCGCCCAGGCGCCCGCCATTCAGGGAGGCAGGGGGCTGCGCACGGCGTTAGAGTGCGCATTTTTCAATGGCGGATTCCCGCCTGAGGAGCCTGGCATGAGCTTGGGAGTCGAGGACGTGAAGGTCGGGACCGGCGCGGAAGCGGTCGCGGGCAAGCGGGTGACGGTGCACTACGTGGGCACGCTCACGGACGGCAAGAAGTTCGACAGCAGCCGTGACCGCGGCCAGGGCTTCACGTTCCCGCTGGGCGCCGGCCACGTCATCCAGGGCTGGGACCAGGGGGTCGCCGGCATGAAGGTCGGCGGCGTCCGCAAGCTCACCATCCCGCCGGAGCTCGGTTACGGCTCGCGCGGCGCGGCCGGTGTGATTCCCCCCAACGCCACCCTCCTGTTCGAGGTGGAGCTGTTGGACGTTCGGTAGGAGGACTTCATGGCGACGCTCGAAATCACGAAGGACAACTTCAAGGACACGGTCGGCAAGAGCGGCATCGTCGTCCTGGACTGGTGGGCGGCCTGGTGTGGCCCCTGCCGCGCGTTCGCGCCCGTCTTCGAGAGCACCTCCAACAAGCACGCGGACATCGTGTTCGGGAAGATCGACACCGAAGCGCAGCCGGAGCTGTCCGGTGCTTTTGAAATCCGCTCCATTCCCACGCTGATGGTGTTCCGGGACGGCATCCTCCTGTTCGACCAGCCGGGCGCGATGCCGGCGGCGGCCCTGGAGGATCTGCTCCGGCAGGTCCGCGCGCTGAACATGGACGACGTGCGGCGCGAGGTTGAAGCGCAGCGCGCCGCGAAGGAAGCGCCCAAGGCCTGACGGCGTGCCTGGGGCCTTCCTGGTCGCAGGGGAAGGCCCTCAGGGCGCGGCGACGGTGCAGACGCCGCCGCCGTTGAGGTGCGCCTGATCCACGATGCTCTGGGTGACGAACTCCTGGAGCGTGCGCAGGGCGTAGGCGCCGGGCTGGTAGACGACCGGGTGGCCCTGGGCGTCGCGCAGCTCGCCGCCGTCCAGGCCGCGCAGGTCCAGCAGGTCCTGGGACGCCAGCCCCTCCGGGGTGATGGCGTGGTTTGCGTCCGCGGTGGCGGCGATGGCCTCGAAGCGCAGCTGCACGCCACGGTGGGTGCCCAGCCGGTCGTAGAACATGTGCTCGGCGTGGATGGTGACCTCGGCCTCCGCCACGGAGCCCTCCGGCACGACGATTCCCTGTGTGCCGTCCGCGCCGTTGATGCAGTCCACCATCCGCGCGTCCACGGGGAAGCCCATGCGGAAGGTGTAGACGCCCAGGGAGGGATCGCGGTTCTGCGCGCGGCCCTCCACGAAGTAGCTGAAGCCGCGCTCGCGCATCATCGCCAGATCGGCCTCGGACACGGACGCGCCCGCCACGGTGCGCGCCTCCGGAGGGCTCACGCGGAAGGCCACGCCGTAGCGCCCCGCCTCCAGGCCCGTGAGGCCGGTGAGGGACACGTCCCCCTTCTGCACGTCCACCAGCAGGTGCTCGGCCGTCGTGTGCACGCCGCCGGACGCGGAGGTGAGGGTGAAGTCGCCCAGGGACACCAGGTACCTGGTGAACTGCACGGACCAGCCGTCCTGGAAGAGGTGGTCCGCGTAGCCGCGCTGCGTGCCGTCCCCACCGCTCAACGTCACCCGCACGTCGCCCCGCGCCACGGTGTCACCGCAGCCGCAGGCCATGAGCCCCCACGCGCCGAGCAGCAGGCCCCGGGTCCACTTGCTTCGCTGTTTCATGCATCTGGTTGGTATTTGTAACCATGTTGCAAGTCAAGTCTGGGTTGCGGTATCCACGGACGGCCGTTGGGAGGACCGCCTGTGCCGGGTGGACCCCGGCCGAGGTCGTTGCCCGTGTTCATCCCGACGCTGGTGCTCTGGTTGTTGAGCGCGTCGCCCGTGACGCCGCCCGTGCCCGTGGAGGCGCCGCCGCCCGTGATGCCGGCGGACGTCCCTCCGTTGACGGAGGCCGTGCGGGTGTTGCTGCGGCTGACCATCGACGCGGCGGGTAAGGTGTCGCAGGTGGAGGTGCGGGAATCCGGCGGAGCGTCCTTCGACGCGGCCGCGATGGCGGCGGCCCTGCGCTGGCGCTTCGAGCCTGCTCGGCAGGGAGAGGAACCGCTGGAGGTGCGCGTGGACGTGCCGGTGACGTTCGAGCCGGTGGCTCCACCGCCCGTGGTGGAGGAGGAACCCGCGCCCCCGCCGAAGCCGGAGCCGCCCGTGTTCTCCACCACGGTGCGGGGGCAGTCCGCCGCGCCGCCTCCGGTCGCCGTCAGCGACTTCCACATCACGGTGGGACAGCTGGCGGACGTGCCACGCAACTCGGCCACGGACCTGATGCTGCTGGCCCCGGGCGTGATGCTGGCCAACCACGGCGGGGAAGGGCACGCGGACACCGTCTACCTGCGCGGCTTCGACGCGGGCGAGGGCAAGGACGTGGAGATGCGCCTGGACGGGGTGCCCCTCAACGAGGTCTCCAACGCCCACGGCCACGGCTACGCCGACACGTACTTCATCATCCCGGAGCTGGTGCAGTCCCTGCGCGTGACGGAGGGCCCGTATGATCCATCCCAAGGTGACTTCGGCGTCGCGGGCACCGTGGAGTACCAGCTGGGGTTGGAGCGGCGGGGCATCACCGCGTCCGCCAGCCAAGGCAGCTTCGCGTCCCGCCGCCTGTCCCTCGTGTGGGGCCCGCCCGAGTCCACCGCCGCCACCTTCGTCGGCGTGCTGCTGCGCCAGGGGCATGGCTTCGGCCCCAACCGCGCGTACGCGAACGCGGGCCTGATGGCCCAGACGGAGCTGCGCCTGGGGCCGGAGACGAAGCTGCGCCTGTTCGGCGCGAGCTACGCCGCGCGCTACGCCTCCGCGGGCGTGGTGCGGGAGACGGACGTCGTGGACGCCCGGCTGCCGTGCGACGCGGACGCGGACTCGCAGTTCTTCTGCCTCTACGACCCGAACCAGGGCGGCGCGAGCCAGCGCCACATCGCCTCCGTGGAGCTGACGTCGCGGCTGGAGCGCGGTGGCCGCTTCGTGCAGCAGGCCTTCGTCATCGCGCGGCAGATGCGCAGCCGCGAGAACTTCACCGGCTTCCTCCAGGACACGCCGCCCATCGGCGAATCGCAGCGCGGCGACAACACGGAGCAGTCCTACCAGGGCACCACCGTGGGCCTGCGCGGGCGCTACACGCCGGGTGTCACCTGGCCGGTGGAGCTGGGCTACGTGGCCCGCTACGACAACGTGCACACTCGAGCGCGGCGCCTGCGCGACAAGGGCGGCGCGCCCTACGCCACCGTGTTCGACAACCAGGTGCGCGTGACGAACCTGGGCGCGTACCTGTCCCTGCGGGGCGCGCCGCTGGAATGGCTCACGCTGCGCGGCGGCGTGCGCGTGGACACGTTCCTCTTCGGCGTGGAGGACCTGAACCGGCCCTCGGAGGACCGGCAGGGGGGGCGCATCCCGGAGGAGTCCGTGGAAGCCTACGGCTTCTTCGCCAGCCCCCGCGCCAGCGCGGAGGTGCGCCTGACGCCGCGCCTCACGTGGCTGACCAGCGCGGGCCTGGGCGCCCGCTCCAGCGACGCGGCCGGACTGTCCGACGCGGAGTTCGCGCCCTACGCGCGGGTGACGTCGGGAGAGACGGGGCTGGGCTGGCGGTGGAGTGAGGGCCCGTCCTCGCTGGAGCTGCGCGGCGCCATGTTCGCCACGCGCGTGTCGCAGGACCTGGTGTTCAGCGAGACCACGGGGCGCAACCAGCCCATCGGCCCATCACAGCGGCTGGGCGCGTTCGGCAGCGCGCGCTTCACGTGGGAGCAGCACCTGGACGTGCAGGCGAGCCTCGCGTGGGCTCGCGCGACGCAGCCCGTGCCCGGGGCCTCGCCGTGGAAGCCGTGGGACGGCGCGGTGCTGCCGTACATCCCGCAGGTGCTGGGGCGCGTGGATGCCTCCTGGCGCGGGACGGCCACCGTGGCCCGGCAGCCGGTGGGGTGGAGCGTGGCGCTGGGACACACCGCCATCGGGCCCAAGCCCCTGCCGCTGGACCGCTACAGCGAGTCCATCTTCCTCTTCGACGTGGCGGCCCGAGCGCGCTGGCGCGCCGTGGAGCTGGGCGTGTCGGTGGAGAACCTGCTGGACGCGCGCTGGCGCGAGTCCGAGTTCAACTACGTGTCCAACTTCCGCGGCCCCGACGCGCCCGCGTCCCTGCTGGCCACGCGCCACTTCTCCGCCGGTGCTCCTCGCACCGTGCGCGGCACCCTCACCGTGTACCTGGACCTCCAGGAGGACCGGCCATGAAGCGCTGTTCCCGTCGTGCCTTCACGTGGATGTTGGGCGGAGCGCTCGCGGCGGGCTGCGGCCTGTCCGGCACCGGAGGCCGGAGCATCACCTTCCGCATGGGCCTGCGCACGGCGTCCGCGCCCGGTGAGCCCACCGTGGGCACCTTCACCACCGACACCGGCTGGCGCGTGACGCTCACCACGGCGCGCCTGGTGCTGGGGCCCATCTACCTGTTCGAGAAGGCCTCGCCCCTCCAGCCCCAGGCCCTGCTGCGCCGGCTGGGAGACGTGCTGCTGCCCACCGCGCACGCGCACGAAGGGGACTTCTTCTCCGGAGGCCACGTGCTGGGGGAGTGGGACCGCGAGGTGGTCTTCGACCTGCTCGCGGACGCGGGACGGGCGCGCGTGCTGGGGCGCTCTCCGGGCATCGCGGGCCTCGCTCGGTCGCTGTCCCTGCTGCTCCAGCCACCGTCGAGCGCCCTGGGCGCGGAGGCGGACGTGATGGGCGGGCGCTCCCTGGTCCTGGAGGGCATCGCGACGCAGGCACAGGCGCGCGTGCCCTTCCGCGTCGCGATGGACTTCCCGCCGCCCGTGGAGCTTCAGCGCGTGGACTTCGTGCCCATCGAAGTGGACCTGGACGACGAGGGCCTGTTCGTCCTGGAGCCCCGACCGCATCGCTGGTTCACCGGCGCGCGCTTCGACCGGCTGACGGTGTCCGCGGAGGGCGGGCCGGTGGAGGTGGGACCGGACACGCAGGTGTACCGGGCGCTGAGCGTCAACGTGCGCCGGTTCGACGCGTTCACCGGCGCGTGGGAGCCCGGGGTGTGACTCAGGCCTGGGTCCAGAACGGCGTCAGCGGCAGGTCTGCCCGGAGGAAGGGCTCCGCGCGCACGAGCTCCTCGCCCACCAGGGTGTGGGTCAGCATCCAGCGCTCGTGGTCCAGGCGGAACATCTCCACCACGCGGTGCACGGGGTTGATGACCCAGGCGTGGCGGATGCCCGCGCGGGCGTAGCGCGGCAGCTTGAGGGTCAGGTCCAGCTTCGCGGTGGCGGGCGTCAGCACCTCGCAGACCCAGTCCGGCACGCGGTCGATGAACGAGCCGTCGGGCAGCGTCGCCGGCCGTCCGCCCACCCAGCCCGCGAGGTCTGGCACCAACACGTCCTCGCCCAGGAGCAGCCGGGGTTCGGCGGTCCACCACCAGCCCTCCGGCGCGCGGCCCAGAAGCGGCGTCAGGCCCTGCGCGCGCGCGGTGGGCGGCGATGAGACGTAGAGGACGCCATCCAGCGCCTCGCCCACCAGGTAGTGGGGCAGCGTCTGCACTTCCTCGTAAGGGGCGAGCGTCCTGCGGGTCGCGGCGTGGCGCATGCGGTGGGCCTCCGAGTCAGAGAGACCGTCACCGTAGCGAGCAGTGTTCCGCGCGGCATTGGACCGCCAGGGCGGCCCACCTTGTCCTGGTGGACGTACGCCCTCCCCACGGGACGTGTGGGATTGCTATTCGCGCTCCAGCACGAACTGGATGTGCTCCGAGGCCACGGGACCGAACTGGAACAGGTGGAGCTGATCCCCCGGCTCCGACGTGAACGTCACCGTGTGCGTGATGCCAGCGCAGATGAACCGCGCGGGCGCGAGCACCGACGCCACGTCCGTCCCCGCCGTGTCGTTGGTCACCTTCGTGGGCACCTCCTGGTTCAGGTAGAGCGTGACGTGCTCGGCGTTCTCCGGGTCGGAGATGAAGCCCGTGTAGCCACCGAAGCCCGCCTCCCCCGCGCGCAGGGTGACGTCGTAGCGAGCGTGACCGGTCTGCGTGTCGGGCGGGAAGTCGAAGGGTGTGCGGCCCGCGGTGACGGCCTCCGGCGTGTTGACGAGCGTGTGCGTGCACGCGTGCTCCAGCTCCGGGTCGCGCTCGCCGGTGGTGAACTCCAGCGCGGCGCCGGGTGACAGCGCGAGCCCGGTCGCGTCCCGCAGCGCGTCCAGCGCCACTGCGTAGCGCGTGGAGACCTCCAGCGGGCGGGTGCTCTCCCCGGTGTGCGGCACGGTGACGGTGAGCGTGCGCGCGTCCTCGGACCAGGCGCCCGTGAGGACGCGGGCGGGGACGGTGGTGTCCGTGCGGTCGTGCAGGGCGACCTGAGCGGCCAACGGGTCCATGGGCTCGCTGAACGTGAGCGTCAGCACCTTGCGGAAGGCGATGACCGGCGTCTGTCCGGACGCGTCCAGGTACATCTCCAGTGGGTAGACGTCCGTCTCGCCCTCGGAGGGACTGGCGGTGGTGACGATGGCCGTGGACACGCGCGTGCCCGCGTCCGGCGTGACGATGGGCTCGTTGTCATCACAGCCGCTCAAGGTGAGGGCGACGAGCAGGAAGGTGGCGGAGGAGAGACGCATCGGGAGAGTCCTTCGTGCAGGCGCGGGAGCGGGCCTTCTCAGGTCCACGTCAGGGAGCGGCGGTCAGCACTGCGACCCGTCGCAGTTGTCGTCGATGCCGTTGCCACAGATCTCCGTGGCGCCCGGGTTGACGCTCGCGGCCGTGTCGTTGCAGTCGAAGCGCTGCGTCGTGTAGCCGGAGGGCGGCGTGCATGCGGTGAGGACGGACACGGAGTTGTTGCCGTACCCGTCGCCATCCGCGTCCTGGTAGTAGCGCGTGCGCGTGTCGTTGAGGAACTCCGGCACCACGGTGAGCGCGTTGCCGGACGCGGGGCCCGCCGCGAGGATGTACGCCGTGCCCGCCGTCAGGTCGTGGACGGACACGTACGTGAGCGAGCACCCGGAGGACGACACGGTGTGCGCCAGCGCGGCGGGCACCGTGGCGGTGGTGGCGCCGTTCACGACGGTGAAGGCCACGTTCTGCGTCCGGTAGAACGCGTACGAACCGGTGGTGGCCGGCACGTACGTCACGGAGCCCTCGGCGCCGGAGGGCAGCGCCAGGTCATAGGCCTTGTGCTTCGTGCTGATGGCGGGCGCGCTGGTGACGCGCGTGGCGCTCGCCGTGATGGACACGTGGTCCGTGGGGCTGCCGGCGTGGATGCACGCGTGCGAGGTGATGCCCGTGCCCAGCGACGTGCAGCCGGCCTCCAGCTCCTGCGAGTCCTGCGCCTCGAAGGAGGACTCCGGCGCCTCCTCCATCGGTCCGCAGGCCGTCAGGCCGAGCGACAACAGCGCGCCCAGCGCGATGCGCTTCATCTTCAACATGGGTGTTTCCTTTCGGGATGCCGGACGGGTCCGGTGTTTCACTTGAGATTCAGAAGCAACCTTGTTGCAATAATGCCAGGGCAATTCAGTCCGTCACTGGAGGTGTTCGACGACGAGCCCCAGCCCCGTGAGCGCGGTGGGGCCGAAGGTGACGGTGTACTGGACCTTGTCCGTCAGCTCGTAGCCGACCATCTGCTTCAGGCCGTCGCAGAAGGCGCCGGTGGCCTGCGTGCCCACGGGGGGCACGACGCGCTCGCCCTCCTTCACGGTGACGGCGACGTCGGGCGTGCTCAGGTAGAGGACGAAGTCGCCCGTGGCCCAGGCCTTGAAGCTGAACGTGCCCACGGACTGGCCGTTCTCCGGGCGCAGGTGGACGGTGTAGTGCGTGTGGAAGTCGTCCACGCGCGGCTGCCGGTCCGGAGACGCGGTGACGGTGGCGAAGGGGCCGTTGGTGACGTGCCAGCAGGCGTGCTCGCCGTTGTCGCCGAAGTCGAAGCCGTCACGTGGCACGTAGTCCGGGTCCGTCACGCAGGACAGGCCCCCTTCACTGGCCAGGTAGCCCCGGTCGCAGTGGCACCAGTCGCCGTCAGGCTCTCGGTGGATGTGGCCGTGGGGGGCGCATGGGTCGGCCTGCTCCTGGGGCGTGCCGTCCGGGCCGGGGGGAGCGTCGTCGCCACCACAGGCGGTCATGACCGCGAGTCCACTGGCCAGGAGGAGGGCTGGAAACGGAGTGCGCATGGAACTGCCTCATCGGAATCACAGGGGTTATTCCTCGTGGTGGCCGTGGCCCGTCTCCTCGATGATGAGGAGGAACGTGGCGGGCTGGGGCACGATGGCCGCGAGGTCCACGCGGTAGTCCACGCCACCCTCCAGGCCGGCGGTGACGGCGGTGCGCAGGTTGCCGCAGACCTCCTGCGGGACGTTGTAGCGGCACTCCAGGCCGACCTCCTCGTTCGTGGCCGCGTTGACGACGCGGACCGCGCGGTAGCCGGAGGTGAGGAAGGCGTACTCGGTGGACTCTTCCGGGGTGAAGATGACGGAGCCCGCGTAGCCCAGCGTCCACTGCCGGTAGCTGATGGCCGGCAGGGTGACGTTGTACGCGGTGTGCCCCACGCTCACGTCCACGAAGGACGGGCCGCCATGGGGCGCGGCGGTGACGGATTCGAAGGGGCCGTGTTCGGCGTGGATGCAGGAGTGCTCGGCGACCTCCGCCAGCTCCTCCGTGTCCACGCAGGCGGCGAGCAGCTCCGACTGCTGGGTGACGGGGGCTTGCGACTCCGGGGTGGGCGCTTCTTCGGTGCCGCAGCCGGCCAGGAGGAAGACGGCGGTGATCAGGACATGCGGGTGCTTCAACATGGATGACTCCTTGGAGGGGGGCTGCGGGTGAGAGGGGGGCCAGGAGCGGTCCGGGCGCCCCCTGGAACACGGTGGGCGGAGCCGAAAGGTTTCCCCTCAGGACGCACCTCTGGCGGTGCGCGCGCCGCCCCGCCTTCCCGCGCGGGGCCCCGCAATAGATGCCACAAGAATTCATATGCAATCAAGTTGCATTTAATGGGCGGCGTCCGGGGAGTGTCTTGCGGGAGGAGCTGTCACCTCGAACCCACGAAGGCGCGCTGTTCCCGGCACCGGGGCGTGCGGAAGATGGGGCGCTTGTCTTCCGCAGGCGTGGAGGTGCCTTGAAATGAGAGGGTCGTCCTTCTTGTCGCGCGTCCTGGTGTTGTCCTTGCTGGTGCTCCCCGGGGCGGCCCGGGCGGGCTCATACCTTCGGGTGGTGAGCTGGAACCTCCGCCATGAGGGATGGGCGGCCGAGCAGACCTATCTGGATGACGCGAAGCAGCTGTGGAACCAGTTCGGTGCGAGCAGCACGTCGAACAACGGCTGTGACCTGGTGTTCCTCCAGGAGGTGATGGAGGCCGCGGCGGCGACGGCCATCGCGCAGAACCTGACGCAGGTGTCCGGGGTGAGGTGGCAGGCGGTGGTGACGCCGCTCATCGGCCGGTCGTCCTACAAGGAGTCCTACGCGGTGCTGTACCGGACGGACACGGTGTCGCTCGTGTCCTCCACGGTGTGGACGGACACGGGGGACCTGTTCGAGCGCGAGCCGCAGGTGGTGAAGGTGCGCCACGTGCCGACGGGCGCGGACTACACGTTCCTCAACTGGCACGCGGTCTGGGGCACGGCGACGGACCGCGCGCTGGAGGCGCAGGCCATCGACCAGGTGTTCGCGTCCGTGCAGTCGGCGAGTGCTTCGGACCAGGACGTCATCCTCGTGGGTGACCACAACATGGTCTGTACTCATGCGTCCTGGAGCCAGCTGAAGGGCTTGTCGCCCGCGGTGACGTGCAAGCTGGACGTGGCCACGACGATGAACACGTCCGGTGGATACGCGAACGCGTACGACCACTTCTGGATGCAGGACACGTACGTGACGGAGTTCTCCAGCACGGGCCGTGACTACATCGCGAACCCGGTGGACTACGTCACCCGGCTGTCGGACCACGCGCCGGTGTGGTTGTCTCTGTATTCCAACAGCGACACGGACTGAGGCGGCATGCGTCGGAAGCAGGTCCTGGCCGGGCTGGTGGTGGCGGTGCTGCTGGGCGTGGGCGCGTGGATGCTGCTGCGTCCCGAGCCCGTGTCACGGCCGGCTCCGTCATCGCCCCCCGTGCTCACGCGGGTCGAGGACGCCGGTGTGCCGGAGGTGGCTCCCGGGGTGGAGACCGTGGTGGACGCGGGCCTGTGGCTGACGGCGACGCTGGAGGGCGCGCATCCGTTCGAGGGCGAGGCGCGCGTGGGCGCGGCGTTCATCTCCGACTCGGACCGTGGCTGGTGGGAAGAGGAGGGACGCCTGCGCTTCGCGCGCACGGGGCCCGCGCGCCTGGAGGACCTGGCCCACGTGCGCGAGTGGGTGGAGTCCCCTGTCACCGGTAGCGTGGTAGGGCCGGTGGCCGTGCCGTCAGCGCCTCGCTACCAGGTGATGGCCTTCGCGCCGGATGGCACGGTCTGGTGGGGCGATGAGGTGCCCGCCACGCAACCGGTGACCGGGCGCGTGGACCTGGGCGTGGTGAAGGCACATCCTCCCACGGGCGTGCGCGTGCGGCTGGAGGGTGCGCGAGACCTTCCAGGAACGTTCTTTGTGAGGATGCAGCGGGGCGTGGATCCGGAGCACGCGGAAGAAGCCAGCCGCCTGCTGCCGGTCCTGGCCCTGGCGGCACCGAAGTTGATGCACGCCTTCGAGAACGACACCCCCGTGCCCCTGTCGAAAGACGAAGAGACGCGGCTCGCGCCCCTGCCGCCAGACAGGTCGCTGCGACTCTGGCTGCGCACGCCATCCGGGAAGCAGAGCGAGCCGGTGGACGTCCCCCTGCGCGAGGGCTTCGTGGAGCCGGTGACGCTGGACGTGGCGAAGCTGTTCCCCGAGGGCGTGGGCGACACCGTCACGCTGAGGGGACGGGTGCTGCTGGGCGATGGGACGCGACCCCTGGGCTCGGCGGTGTTCCGGCAGGGAGATGGCGGCGAGGAGCTGCCCCTCACGCCAGACGGACGCTTCACGATCCAGGACGTGCCGACGTGGAAGGAGACCCGCTTCACGGTGCGGCGGGAGGTAGGGGAGGAGCAGGGACGGCCGCTGGGACCGCTGTGGTGGGACTTCGACTTCACGCCGACGGCGGAGACGCGGGGCACGGTGGACGTGGTGTGGCGCATGCCGGTGTACCGGTGGCTGGTGCTCCGGATGGATGGCTTCACGCGGGCGCAGTTGAGGGAACGCTCGGAGCCGCCCTATCCGGTGTACCTGCTGGAGCGCCGTGATGCGCAGGGCGCCTGGAGCCTGGTGCCCACGCGTGAGTTCCACCCGGAAGAAGACGGCCTCGCGGTGTCGCTGGTGGAGCCCGGCACCTACCGGGTGCGGGTGGCCTCGTCGCCGTATGCCTCACGCCCGAGCAGCGTCGCGCGGGTGGGCGAGGACTTCGCGGACACGGAGGTGCGGCTGTCCGCGGAGGACGGGCTCCTGTCCGCGTGCGAGGTCCAGGTCACCCGCGAGGGACAGCCGGTGGATGGCGCGGTGGTGATCGCGAGCGGAAGCAGCCCGTCGCTGCCGCCCGTGCGAGCGGAGACGGACAGCACGGGGCGCTGGAGGATGGGGGCCGTGAACTCGGACGCCGTGCCGCTGCGCGTGCTGGGCGCGGGGAACGAATGGGAGGGTGACGGAGCGGAGGCGTGCCGCCGCTCGGGCGTCGTCGAGGTGCGGCTGTAGGTTCAGGCGGCCGAAGCCGTTAGAAGCTCGTCGGGGGCACTGGCCAGCTCGGCGTTCTCCTCGGCTACTTCCCCGGCGGTGCGGGCCTGGACGGTCAGTGCCTGCACCCACAGCTCCAGGACGTCCATCAGCGCGCTGCGCGTCTCACCCTGGAGCGGGGCCAGCCGCTGCGCCATGCGTGCCTGCACCTGCGCGTCGAGCTGATCCGCGAGCGCACGGCCCGCGTCGGTGAGGCGCACGCGGACGCGGCGGCGGTCATGCCGCACGGAGCGCTCGCGGCGCACGAGGCCGCCGTCCTCCAAGCGGTCCACCAGCCGGCTCAGGCGCGGCATGGCGAGTCCGCCCAGGCGCGTGGCGAGCACGCCCACGGGCAGCAGGCTCTCCGAGCGCAGCCACCACAGGGCCTGGAGCTCCCGGGGCTCCCAATGGGGATGGCTCAGGGCGTCCAGGGGACTCTCCAGCGCGCCGCAGCGGGCCGCGTCCACGAGGAGGTTCCGCCACCGCGCCACCTGCACGCGCACATCCACCGAAAGCTCCGTCATGCATCCCTCCGAGCCGAGCAAGCACCCGCGTTCGGCCCCGCGTGCGCCGCTTCCGGCATGCCGCGGGCTGATGCGCCCGCGAAGCACTCAACGGAGATACGTGACGGCCATATCGGCCTGGTTGCTGACCGGCATTTTCGCGGGAAGGCGCCCAGCTACTCCCCGCTCGCCGCCTTGCGCCTGGCGGTCCGGGCCTTGGCGTGCGCCTTGTCGAAGCCTTCGTAGAAGCGCACGGCCTGCTCACCCACCATCTGGATGTGCTGGTTGTTGAGGTACGCGGTGATGGGCGCCGCGACCAGCGGCATCGCGCGGCCCAGCGTGGACATGCCGCCCTTGGTCAGCAGCAGCGCAGCCAGCTTCCCCAGCACCTTCGGCCCGGAGCGGTGCAGCGGCCCCAGCCCGTTCGCGTAGCCGAACAGGTCCAGCAGCTCCCCGCGCGCCCGGTCCGTCTTGAGGTTCGCCTTGTAGAGCGTGGCCACGTCCGTCAGCAGGATGAGCTGCAGGTACGCCATGAACGTCAGGTCCGCCGGCAGCGAGATGAGCCCGAACACGCCGCTCACCCCGCCCACCATCCCAGCGAGGCTCTTCTTCTCATCCACCAGCCGCTGCGCCAGCTCCTTCGTCGTCGCGGACGGGTAGCGCTTCTCCAGCGCCGCCACGCGCACGCGCGCCCGGCCAATCTCCCCCTGGATGAGGTCCGACAGACGCAGCGTCCCCAGCTTCTTCAGCTCCGCGGGGGTCAGCTTCTTCATGAAGCCCAGCCGCTCCGTCACGCCGTCGTAGAAGGCCATGTCTTCTCCTCCTTGGGGCCGCGACGCGCGCGGCCGGTCGTCTCTAGTAACCCCGCTCGGCCAGGTACAGGTCCACCAACGCGCCTTCTTCGTACCAGGCGTGTCGCATCTCTGACTTGAACCACCGCGAATCCGGACGCGCCGAGCGCACCTCCAGCTTCACGCGGTTGGACCCCGTGTCGATGACCGCCGCGCGCGCCTTGCACGCCGCGCCCGGCTCCTCGCCGAAGCCGCCCTCCAGGCACACCTCGTCCCCCACCGACAGGCGCCGGGCGTACTCGCTGGCCAGGTAGAGGGCGTCGTCACAGCCACCGCGGACGGAAGCCTTCCCCAGCGCCGCGCAGCGGTCCTGCGCGGGCGCGCGGATGAGCGGCACGTTGGAGCCGAACGCGTCCTCGTCGTTGGGGTCGCGCTGATACGGGCCCACCTGCTTGCACCCCGCCACCGTCACCAGGGCCAGCAGGCCCGCCCACGTCCACTTCATCGCGTCATCGCCTCCGGGACGCGCACCGCCGCGCCCGCGCCTCAAGGGAAGGGCGGGGAGCATGGCAGACAGGGGCGGGGTGGCAAAGCCGCCCCGTCCGGCGTCTCTAGGCGATACGGCGCGCGGGGCCGGGGATTTCCTCGGTGACGCCAGGAACCGCCCGGTTCTTGCCGTCCACGAAGACGACCGTGGGCTTCCAGTGGGCGACCTCCGCCTCCTCCACTTCCGCGAAGGTGGCCAGGATGACCAGGTCGCCCGGCTGGTTCAGGTGCGCGGCCGCGCCGTTGATGCAGATGACCCCGCTGCCGGACTCGCCCTCCAGGGCGTACGTCTCCAGCCGGGTGCCGCGCGTGACGTTCCACACCGCGACCTTCTCGAAGGGGAGGATGTCCGCCGCCTTGAGCAGGTCCTTGTCGATGGTCACCGAACCCTCGTAGTCGAGGTCGGCCTGGGTCACCGTCGCGCGGTGGATCTTGGACTTGAAGAGGATGCGGCGCATGGTGGGCCCTCGGGAAGCGGCGCAACCGTAACGGCTCCCCTGCCCGGGGACAACATCCCCGGTGTCCCACGCACCGCCTGCCTCCCTGCACGCCCTGCTGTTTACTTCGTGAAATTCAGGAGCTGGTTGAGGTTCAGGGGCACGGACTGCGCGTCCGAGGTCAGGTTGCCCGTCAGGCTCACCTGGGCGTTGCCACCCGAGCGCAGCGCCATGGCCGCGGAGGCCGCGCTCGCGAAGTTGATGGTGAGCGGCAGGGTCACCTGCTTCGTCCCGCTGCCATCCAGCATGCCCAGGTTGCCCGTGGAGAGGTTGCCCACGTTGGCGCCCGCCACCTTGAGCGCCCCGGTGATGCCCGCCACCGGCAGCGGGAAGGCGTTGCGGTTGGTGATGGCCAGGGGGAACTCCACCGTGGCGCCGCTCAGCGTGATGTGGGTGATGCGCGGCGACTGGAACTGCACCTGGGGAATCTTGGGGACGGGGAACGTGCCCTCCTTCTCCAGGGGGAACTTCAGCACGCCCAGCGGCGTCTGGATGCCCAGCGAGCCCTGCGCCTTGAAGGCCGCCACGTCCTTGTCCAGGAACGTGGTCACCACCGGCGCGATGTCCGCGAACTTCACGTTGGCGGGGAAGACGAGCTGGCTCTTGCCGTTGGCCTTGAGGTTCACGCCCTCCCGGGGCTTGCCGGCCACCAGCTGCTTGCCCTCCACGAAGAAGGCGTAGTCCACCGACGCCACCTTCAGGCCCAGGCCGTTGGGGTTGTCCAGCTCATACACCAGATCCACCGTGGCGTCGGACAGGGAGGCGTCCGCCAGCCGGGCCGTCTTGAACTTCAGCGTGGGCTTCTTGAAGGCGCCGTTGAGCAGGCTCTGGAGCGCTGCGCAGCCGGACAGCGTGGTGAGCGACAGGGCGAAGAGGACCAGGAACGCGCGTTTCTGTTTCTTCATGGGCATGGGCGTAGCAGAGGACGCCCCACGTTCGCGCGGATTCAATCGCCGCGCGCGTCGGGGCTCATGGGGTGCACCTTCGGCACGCCAATGGTATGCGCCAGGAGACTCCCCCGTGCTGGAGGTTGGCCCCCCGTGACAGGTGGTATCTTGTCTCACCCCTTCGCGCTGGCGGTGCTGGCGGCGCTGTCACTCACGGGCTGCTCGCAGTCCGGCGCCCGCGCCTCGGAGGCGGCGCCCGACCGGCGGATGGCGCTCAAGCCGTGCCGGCTGGACGGGGTGGCCGCGCAGACCCTGTGCGGCACGCTGGAGGTCTTCGAGGACCGGGCCGCCCAGCAGGGGCGAAAGATTTCGTTGCGCGTGGTGGTGGTGCCCGCGCTCGCGTCGCAGCCGAAGGAGGATCCGCTGTTCTTCCTGGCGGGCGGCCCCGGCCAGGCGGCGTCCCGCACGCGCATCCTGCCCGCGCTGGACCGCATCCGCCGCCAGCGCGACATCGTCTTCGTGGACCAGCGCGGCACGGGGGATTCGCACCCGCTGGACTGCGACGCGATGAGCCCGTCGCGCGCGTCGCTGGCGGAGCGCTTTGAAGACCGCGAGGACGCGGACGTGATTCCCCAGTGCCGCAAGGGCTGGGACGCGGACGAGCGGCTCTACACCACGTCCATCGCCATGGACGACCTGGACGACGTGCGCGCGGCGCTGGGCTACCGGCAGGTGAACCTGTGGGGCATCTCCTACGGGACGCGCGCGGCGCTGGTGTACATGCGCCAGCACCCGGACCGCGTGCGCACCGCCATCCTGGATGGCGTGGCCCCCATGGGGCAGTACCTGCCGCTGTACGCCGCGCGCGACGGCCAGCGCGCGTTGGACCTGCTCCTGGACGCGTGCGCGAAGGACGACGTCTGCGCGAAGGCGTACCCGGACCTGCGCGCCCGCACGGAGGCGCTGCTCGCGAAGCTTACGGCCGCGCCCGCGAAGGTGCACCTGGCGCACCCGCGCACGGGCGTGGTGGAGGACTTCACGCTCACCCGGCGCGTCTTCCTGTCGGAGCTGTTCGCGCTGCTCTACAGCCCGGACGTCGCGTCGCTGGTGCCGCTGATGCTGGACCGCGCCACGAAGGAGGACTGGACGCCCTTCGTCGCGCTGTCGCTGGGGCTCACCGACGAGGTGGCCCGCACCACCAGCCGGGGCATGTTCATGGCGGTGGTGTGCGCGGAGGACGCGCCCTTCTTCACGGAGGAGGACGCCGAGCGCGAGGCGAAGGGCACCTGGTTCGGCCCGCGCATGGCGCTGGACGTGAAGCGCGCGTGCGCGAAGTGGCCCCAGTCCAACGTGCCCCAGAGCTTCCGCGAGCCCGTGAAGTCGGACATCCCCACGCTGCTGCTGTCCGGCGAGCTGGATCCGGTGACGCCGCCGCCCTGGGGCGAGGAGGCGAAGCGGACGCTGACGCACAGCCTGCACGTGGTGGTGCCGGGGCTGGGGCACAACACGGTGGGCGCGGACTGCGCGCGCACGCTGATGGCGGACCTGCTCACGCGCGGCAGCGTGGAGGGCCTGACGCCGGACTGTGGCGCGGGCCTCAAGCGGCCGCCCTTCTTCACCTCCTTCGCTGGCCCCGTGCCGTAGGACCCACGCGCCCATGATTGAAGCCAGGAACCTGCACAAGCGCTTCGGCTCCGTGACGGCCGTGCACGACGTGACGTTCACCGCGGAGGACGGCGTCATCACGGGCCTGCTGGGCCCCAACGGCGCGGGCAAGACGACGACGCTGCGCATGCTCTACACGCTGGTGCGCCCGGACGGCGGCACCGCCACCGTGGACGGCGTGGACGTGGCGAAGCAGCCGGAGGTCGCACGGCGCGCGCTGGGCGTGCTGCCGGATGCTCGCGGCCTCTACCCGCGCCTCACCGCCCGCGAGCACGCGCGCTACTTCGGCGAGCTGCACGGCCTGTCCGGCGCTGTTCTGGACGCGCGCGTGGAGGAGCTGGTGGAGCTGCTGGACATGAAGGACATCGCGGACCGGCGCACGGAGGGCTTCAGCCAGGGCGAGCGCGTGAAGGTGGCGCTGGCGAGGGCGCTGGTGCACGGGCCCCGCAACGTCCTCCTGGACGAGCCCACCAACGGCCTGGACGTGATGGCCACGCGCTCCGTGCGCACGCTGTTGCGCAAGTTGAAGGCGCAGGGCTGCTGCGTGGTGTTCTCCAGCCACGTGATGCAGGAGGTGGCCGCGCTGTGTGACCGCATCGTGGTGGTGGCG
>NZ_RAWL01000860.1:0-763 GCF_003668885.1 Corallococcus sp. AB049A
GCGTAGATGGCGGAGACGTCGCGCACCAGCACCGCCATGGACGTGGCGTCCGACACGGCATGGTGCATGACGAGCACCAGCACGTGGGTCCGAGCATCCAGCGTGAGCAGCGTGGCGCGCACCAGCGGTCCGCGTTCCAGGTCGAACGGGCGGCGGGCCTCTTCATGGGCCAGGCGGAGCGCTTCGGCCTCGCGGGCTTCGGCGGGCAGGGACTCCAGAGACACCCGGGCCAGCGGCAGGGACGCATCCGCGGAGATGATCTGCCGGGGCTGTCCCGGTGCCTCGCGGAAGGAGGTCCGCAGGCCTTCATGCCGGGCCGCGAGCGCCACGAGGCTGCCCTCCAGCGCGGCCACGTCCAGCGAGCCCTCCAGGCGCACGGCGGCGGGCAGGTTGTAGGAGACGTCTCCGGGTGCGTACTTCGACAGGAAGAACAGCCGGGCTTGTGAGGACGAAGCCTCGCGGTCCCCGCCCAGGTCGCGGCGGCGAGGCGCGGAGCCGGCGGTGTCACGGAGGGACGCCAGCCGGTGCGCCAGGGACGTGATGCTCGGGCCCTGGAGCAGCCACTCCATGGGCACCGTGAGGCCCATGCCCGTGCCGACTTCGTGGGCCAGGTCCACCGCGCCCAGCGAGTCCAGCCCGTAGCGCGTCACCGGAGCATCGACGTCGATGTCCTCACGGAGCATGCGCGCGTGCCGGGCCACGATGTCGCGCAGCCAGCCCACCAGCGCCTCAGCGTCCTGGCCAGAGTGCGAATCCAACGCAG
>NZ_RAWL01000861.1:0-754 GCF_003668885.1 Corallococcus sp. AB049A
GGCTTGGAGCCCTCCGCGGGCGCGGGGATGAAGTGGAAGAAGAGGGTGGCGTCCGGCAGGTCCACCTTGCCGCGGGCGCTCTCCTGCAGGGGCAGGTCGAAGGTGTCGTCCGCGCGGCGGGTGGCCAGGCCCTGGGCCCGGAGCGCGTCGAAGTCCACGTCCGACGAGCCCAGGTTGACGCGGCCCTGCATGTGCTCGTCGATGATGAGGTGGAACTGCTGGCCGCGGTTCTCCAGCACCTTGAAGCGCGGCGGGCGCTCCTGGGACGCGGGCAGGACGATGGTGTTGCGGGCGTCATCGCCAATGGTGACGGAGTCGTGGAGCAGGTGGTGCTCTTCGACGATGCGCCCGTCCTGGATGACGCCGACGCGCAGCAGCTTGGGGCGGGTTTGAAGGGCCATGGAACTAGAAGGGGTCCTGCTGCACGCTCTGGACCACCTTGGGCACGAAGCTCTCCGTGCGGTTCAGGTCGTCGAAGCTCGGCTTGGAGCGGTCGAGGAAATAGAAGGCTTCCGGCTTCTGGATGCGCCCCTCGACCTTGATGGCCTCCAGGCGGATGACCTTGGCCGGCTTCTTCGTGGAGGTCGCGTCCGCCGCCTTCTTCGTGGACGCGGAGTCCTGCGCCCAGGACGGACGGGCGACGGCAAGCAGCAGCAGCAGGAGGGCGGGGCGCATGGGCGGAGGTCGTGGCTACCGGACGTCTTTGGACACCTTACCCGAGGCGCCCGGCCGCGTGGCAGGGGGCCCCGGGGGC
>NZ_RAWL01000862.1:0-754 GCF_003668885.1 Corallococcus sp. AB049A
GGAACGCATTGAAGGCGACCGATGCCTTCAACGGCATGCTGGGCGCCATGCGCGGAGAGGCGTGGCGGGACGAGGTCGAGTGGATCCGGCTGACCCGTGGCGAGTACGCGGCCTGGATGGCTGAACGCGGCGCGGAGATCAACGCAAGGGGCGGCCCGGACAAGATGGACCCGGCCCAGCGCGCAGAGTTCAACAGGGATGCCGCGCGCAAGAAGGCCGACATCGAACGCAAGGCCCAGTTCCGCGAACAGCAGCAGGCCGCCCAGCAGTCGGTCAGGGGCGTGCACGAGCAGGCTGATGCGTACGCCGGGCTGATGGATCGCATCGAGAAGCAGATCGCCCAGGACCGGGTGCGGCAGAAGCTGAAGGAGGGGATGACAGAGGCGGAAAAGCTGCAGGTCACCCTCCTTGACGAGATGGAGCATGCCGAGAAGAAGCTCAGCGAGCAGAAGCAACTGCGGGTGAAGGCCTCGCTGGACGCCGCGGTGGCCCTGGCCAAGGAAGCGGCAGCCGCTGAAGCGTCGAAGAAGGCCCAGCAGGATCTGCTGAAGCTGCAGCGGGAGCTCCAGCAGGCGGCGCATGCACAGCAGCGCGGCAACGACCAGGCGCTGTTCGGCATCGGCCATGGCGCAGCGAGCGTGGATCGCATGCAACGCCGTTCCGCTCTGGATGAGGATCGGGACAATCGAAAGCGCGCGCTGGACGACGAGTCGCGTGGTGAGGACGGTAAGGTCATCGAGTCGGAGCGCTACAG
>NZ_RAWL01000863.1:0-738 GCF_003668885.1 Corallococcus sp. AB049A
GGTCTAGGTATTGCTTGTCATTCCAGTCACGGTTTTTATTTTTGAACCCGTTCTGGTCAATGTCTCGCATGGTGGTCATCAAGTGGAAATGGGGGTTGTCTCCACCGATGTGATGGAAAGCAATCGTTGCGCACATGCCCCGGTCAACGAACTCTTTTTGGACGAACGCACGGGCCAGCGTGGCACACTGCTGGGGGGTCAGTTCGCGGGGTAGAGCAATGTCGAACTCACGGCAAAGTTGTGCGTCTTTGCGCTTCTCGATGGTCTCAACATTGGACCACAACTGAGCCGGGTCCGATGCCCAAGCCGGAGCGTTGTCGGGGGCAAGTGTCAGCGAGCCAGACACACCACCCTTGCGGCTGAAATCATGGGTCAACCCAGTGCGAGGATCTTCCAACGAAACGCCAAGGCGATAGGCAGCAGCAGCAACGGACGAACGTCCTTCGCTGCGCTTTATCACCTGTGCGTGGAGGTGGAAGATTGCCATGTTTTGCTGTTGCTCCTGTTGTGGTTTTTGCTTTGCTCTTAGCCCCGCAGGGCGCACACATCGCGAAGCGATGTATAAGTGCGCTATTGCTGGTGCTTCGCTTCGCTCTGCGCAATAGATTTTGGGCTGCTCGCTTCGCTCGCTTGCGCCCCTCTTTCATTCAAGCAGGCTTTGCGATTTCGTCAATGCAGTCTTGCCAGCGTCGGATTTTTTGTTACTCGTTAGGGAACATCACAACGAGGAAAAAAATC
>NZ_RAWL01000864.1:0-737 GCF_003668885.1 Corallococcus sp. AB049A
CCCCCACGAAGATGCCCGTGGCCAGCAGGACGCCCTGCGCGTCCCACAGGTGCACCACGCGCTCCTCCAGCGGCGCGCCCGGGTCCCGGTAGAAGCGCACGGCGTCGATGATGCCCGGCACCTCGCTCTTGAAGCGCACGCCCAGCTCCACGCCGGCCGTGTCATCGGACGCGAAGACGCCGGAGGGCGGTGTCTGCCACAGGCGATAGGCGGTGGGCGCGGGCGTCACCGGGGCCCGGTACGACGCGGCGCTGGTGCCGTACGTGTTGGACGCGCGCACCTGGTAGAAATACGCGACGCCATTCGTGGCGGAGGTGTCCAGCCACGCAGTCCGCGTGAGGCCCGACGCCACCTGCTGGTACGGCCCGGCCTCGGCCGTGGCGCGCAGGACTGAATACGTCCGCGCCCCCGACGCGGCATCCCAGCGCACCGCGGCGGCGTTGTTGCCGGGATAGGCCCGCGCGAAAAGCGGCGTCTCCGGAGGCGACATCTTGACCAGCGGCTCCACCCAATAATTGGAGTTGTTCCACGTCTCCGTGGGGAAGGTGCCGCTCGGCCCGTAGGCATAGACGCCGCCGCTCGCGGGCACCGACAGGACTCCGGCGCTGTAGCCGCTGGCGAAGAAGTCCTCGGTGACGGTGTAGCGCCCCTGGGGCGCGAAGTAGGAGACGACGTACTCGGTGTCCGCCGCCAGGGGGATGTCCGGGTAGAGATCCAGCGTCACCCAACCCCCGTGC
>NZ_RAWL01000865.1:0-735 GCF_003668885.1 Corallococcus sp. AB049A
GTATAAGAGACAGGGGAGACCCTCCCATACCATCGCCTAAAAACCCAATGGGTGAATTCTGGCTTGGGAGGGACTGGTGTCAGAGCAGTGCAATGCTGCTACTAAGCCAGTCAGCTGGGTTGGTGACTTGTTAGTTGAGAGTTGAGTTGGTGGATTGGATTGTTGTTCCAGGAGGAATTTGGGTGACATGGGCTAATGCGGTTGGCTGTGGATTGTTTGTTGTAAGTAGCATTCTCTGGTTTGTAGGGAGTTTAGGTTTCGGTTTGAATTTATGGTGTTTGTGTCTGATTCTTCTGTGTCTTCTTTGTGGTGGTTTTTCATGTATATAGTGTTTGGTGAGTCTGGTGTACTTGTGCGACCTTGAATTGACAAAGATTAGGTATTTGCGAAGGGTATTCTCTCTAGGGATGATGGCAGATTCGTTTTTCTTGTTGTTGTAGAAGCTGTGCGACCTTGTTTGGTTGAATCGGCGTGGGCGGTGGCTGAATCGTTGGTCATCTTGCGGATCGCGCGCGTGTGCGCGATCTTTTGCATAAAGATCGCAGAGTGGGCAGTCAGGCACTGTGATAGGTAGATTTGGCTCGTCAGATTCAATTGGTGGAATGGTGCGAATTATATCGCGGGAAATGAGGTCTTGAAGTGCGTGGCAGAGTGTATCTTGATTGTCTTCGTTGCGGAGGCCTTTGCGATCGCGATGATTGTGCAATTCGATTTGTTTGATTGATTTGAGTGCCC
>NZ_RAWL01000866.1:0-728 GCF_003668885.1 Corallococcus sp. AB049A
AAAGAAACGCGAAAAAAAAAAACGAAAAGAAAAGAATTACGAAAAAAACGAAAAAAATACGAAAAACGCGAAAAAAACGCGAAAAAAGACGAAAAGAACGAAAAGAAATACGAAAAAAGACGAAAAGAACGAAAAGAAATACGAAAAAAACGAAAAGAACGAAAAGAAATACGAAAAAAGACGAAAAGAACGAAAAGAAATACGAAAAAAACGAAAAAACGAAAAGAATTACGAAAAAACGAAAAAAACGAAAAGAATCGCGAAAAGAAACGAAAAGAAACGCGAAAAACTCGAAAAAAACGGAAAAAATACGAAAAAATACGAAAAAACGAAAAAAATACGGAAAAAACGATAAGAAAACGAAAAAAACGAAAAGAAATACGAAAAAAAGAAAAGAATACGAAAAAAACGAAAAAAAAACAAAAAAAAAAAGAAAAAAAAAAAAAAAAAAAAAAAAAAAACAAAAAAAAAAAAAAAAAAAAAAAAAAAGAATACGAAAAAAACGAAAAGAAACGCGAAAAAACGAAAAAAATTACGAAAAAACGAAAAGAATTACGAAAAAAAAGAAAAAACGAAAAAAATACGAAAAAAAACGAAAAGAATACGAAAAAACGAAAAGAATACGAAAAAAACGAAAAGAATTACGAAAAAACGAAAAGAATACGAAAAAACGAAAAAAATACGAAAAAAACGAAAAGAATTACGAAAAAACGAAAAAAATACGAAAA
>NZ_RAWL01000867.1:0-699 GCF_003668885.1 Corallococcus sp. AB049A
GGGATGGGGCAGTTCACGGCGGGGTGGCCCAGGATGAACTTGAGGAAGAACTGGGCCCAGCTGGTGCAGTCGAACTCCGAGGCCCAGTCCGGCAGGGGCTTGCCCTTCATCTTGCGGAAGAGGTTGCCCTTGTCGAAGGGCTCCATCACGAGCACGGCCACGCCGTGCTCCTTCGCCGCGGGCAGCAGGCGCGCTTCGGCGTCGCGCATCGCGAGCGAGTAGGGCAGCTGCACGAAGTCCAGCTTGCTGTTCTTGATGTGCTTCTCCAGGTCGTCGAAGGCGCTGCGCAGGTAGTGGGTGACGCCCACGTAGCGGAGCTTCTTCGCGGCCTTCAGCTCCCGCAGCACGGGCAGGTGCACGTCCACGTCCAGCAGGTTGTGCACCTGCATCAGGTCCATGCGGCCGTGGCCCATCTTCTGGAGGGACGCTTGAATCTGCGCGGCCCCTTCCGCCTTGCCGCGCGTCCACACCTTGGTGGCGAGGAACGGCGTCTTCTCCTGGCCGGACTGCTTCAAGAGGTCGCCCACGACGGCCTCGGAGCGGCCGTACATGGGGGACGAGTCGATGAGGCGCGCGCCCGAGGCGAAGAACTTCTGGAGGACCTGGGCCAGGGGCGCGCGTTCGTTCGCGGCGCCGCCGACGTCGAAGGTCTGCCAGGTGCCCATGCCGATGACGGGCAGGGCTTCGCCGGAGCTGGGG
>NZ_RAWL01000868.1:0-694 GCF_003668885.1 Corallococcus sp. AB049A
CCACATGGTTTTCCACTTAGCACAAAATTTGGGACCTTAGCTGTGGGTCTGGGTTGTTTCCCTTTTCACGACGGACGTTAGCACCCGCCGTGTGTCTCCCATACAGTCCGTCTCGGTATTCGGAGTTTGCAATGGTTTGGTAAGTCGCGATGACCCCCTAGCCATAACAGTGCTCTACCCCCGAGAGGATACATATGAGGCGCTACCTAAATAGCTTTCGAGGAGAACCAGCTATCTCCGGGTTCGATTAGCTTTTCACTCCTAATCACACCTCATCCCCTACCTTTGCAACGGGAGTGGGTTCGGGCCTCCAGTGCGTGTTACCGCACCTTCACCCTGGGCATGACTAGATCACCCGGTTTCGGGTCTACTGCCCGCGACTATGCGCCCTTATCAGACTCGGTTTCCCTTCGCCTCCCCTATACGGTTAAGCTTGCCACGAACAGTAAGTCGCTGACCCATTATACAAAAGGTACGCAGTCACTCCTTGCGGAGCTCCTACTGCTTGTACGCACACGGTTTCAGGTTCTATTTCCCTCCCCTCTCCGGGGTTCTTTTCGCCTTTCCCTCACGGTACTGGTTCACTATCGGTCGGTCAGTAGTATTTAGCCTTGGAGGATGGTCCCCCCATGTTCAGACAGGGTTTCACGTGCCCCGCCCTACTCGTCTTCACTGAAATGGCCCTTTCAGATAC
>NZ_RAWL01000869.1:0-691 GCF_003668885.1 Corallococcus sp. AB049A
GGCGAAGGGGCTCCAGGTGGAGTACGACCTGCAGACGCCGCTGTTCCTGGACCGCACGTACCTGTTCGTGTCACCCAACCGCATCCACCGGCAGGGGGACCCGCACTCGCCGCTGCCGCTGGTCTTCGAGGGCCAGTTCGCGCCCAACCTCTTCCTGCCGCAGTTGAAGCTGGACGACTTCAAGCAGGACGGGCGAGAGACGCTGTTCTCGGCGGTGTTCACGCCCAACATCCGGCTGCGGATGGCGAACACGGACAGCAACCCCATCCTGCCGCCGTCGTACCTGATGAAGTTGACGCTCCAGGCGGCGCACCTGCGCCTCCTGCACGGCCCGGACAGGGACAGCGCGCCCCGGGTGCTGGCGCTGGGGTTGAACGTCATCGCGGGGCACTACTCCAACGGCGAGGACGGGTGCTTCTTCGCGAACCAGACGGGAACCGACCCGAACTGCGAGCCCCAGGAGGGGACGCCGCCGCTCAACGAAATCACGGGGAGCTTCTCCACGAACCTGCTGCGCTTCGAGCTGCACGGCCGGCTGGGGTTCGCGGTGGATCCGCACCGACTGAGCGCCTGGCTCCTGGGGGCGAATGTCTTCTACGAATTGAACTCAGCGATTGGACCCGGAGGGATGAGCCCCGCGCAGCGCCGCGTGTATGGGAATGGGCACTGGGGGGTGGGACTCCTGGGGGAG
>NZ_RAWL01000086.1:0-24081 GCF_003668885.1 Corallococcus sp. AB049A
GTGCTGGTGATGCGGGCGGGAGAGGGTTCGGGGGCGCTGTACACGGCGGACGCGGCCCTGAGGCAGGGCCGGCCGGTGTTCGCCCTGCCGGGGGATGTCTGGCAGCCGGCCGCGGCGGGCTGCAACGCCCTGCTGGCGGACGGACGGGCCCGCGCCTGCACGTCCGCGGAAGCAATCTGCGCGGTGGTGGGCGTTGACCCCGTCCGCGCGGTGCCCGCGGGGCGGGATCCGGGGTGGTGGGAGGCGCTGTCGGCGGAAGCGCGCGGGGCCTATGGGCTGTTGGACAGGGTTCCCCGTTCGTTCGACGAGGTGCTCGCCGCAAGCCCGCTGTCACCCGCGGCGCTCACGAGCGCCCTGGTGGAGTTGGAATTGTCGGGGCTGGTGGTCCAGCACCCGGGTAAACGGTACGAGAAGGTCTAGAGGCAGTTCGAGGTAGGAGAGCCATGGCCACGCGGAAGAAGACACAGGCGGCGCAGACGGAGGAGGCGGCGGCGGAGGAGACGCCCAAGAAGGCGGCTGCGAAGAAGCCGGCGGCGAAGAAGGCGGCCAAGAAGAAGACGGCGGCCAAGAAGGTCGCCGCCAAGAAGAAGACGGCGGCCCGCCGCCGTGGCGCGGACGCCGACGAGCTCCCCACCGTGGACGCGGACGCGGACGCCGAGGAGGAAGTGCCCGAGCGCCGTGGCAAGGGCCCGCACTACCTGGTCGTGGTGGAGTCTCCCGCCAAGGCGAAGACCATCAAGAAGTACCTGGGCTCCGGCTACACGGTGAAGGCGTCCGTGGGGCACGTGAAGGATCTGCCCAAGAGCAAGATTGGCGTCGACGTCGAGGACGACTTCAAGCCCGAGTACACGGTCATCAAGGGCAAGGAGAAGGTCCTCAACGAGCTCAAGAAGATGGCCAAGACGGTGGACCGCGTCTTCCTGGCGACGGACCCCGACCGCGAGGGCGAGGCCATCGCCTGGCACATCAAGGAGGAGCTGGGTCACCCGGACTCGCTCCGCGTGACGTTCAACGAGATCACCAAGCGCGCCGTGCAGGAAGCCATCGCGCAGCCGCGTGAACTCAACCAGGACAACTACGACTCGCAGCAGACCCGCCGCATCCTGGACCGGCTCGTCGGCTATCAAATCTCGCCGCTGCTCTGGAAGAAGATCCGCCGGGGCCTGTCCGCCGGCCGCGTGCAGTCCGTGGCGGTGCGCCTGATTGTGGAGCGCGAGGCGGAGATCAAGGCCTTCCAGCCCGAGGAGTACTGGACGCTGGACGCGCTGGTGCAGGGCCCGCAGGGGCCGCCGCCCTTCAAGGCGAAGCTGTCCCGCGTGGACGGCAAGAAGGTGGAGCTCAAGGACCGCGCCACCACGGACGGGCTCGTCGCGGAGCTGAAGGACGCCTCCTTCACCGTGGCGAAGGTGGACCGCAAGGAGCGCCGCCGCAACGCGCCCGCGCCCTTCATCACCTCCAAGCTCCAGCAGGAGGCGGCGAACCGGCTGCACTTCACCGCCAAGAAGACGATGACGCTGGCGCAGAAGCTGTACGAAGGCGTGCCGCTGGGGGAAGAGGGCCAGACGGCGCTCATCACGTACATGCGTACGGACTCCACGCGTCTGTCCGACGACGCCGTGACGCAGGTGCGCGAGTTCATCGGGCAGAAGTACGGCGCGGACTACCTGCCCGCGGAGCCCATGGTCTACAAGAGCCGCAAGAGCGCCCAGGACGCGCACGAGGCCATCCGGCCCACGTCCCTGGAGTACCCGCCCGAGCGCGTGCGTCCCTTCTTCGACGCCATGGACGAGCTGGACATGTTCCGGCTCTACGAGCTCATCTGGAACCGCTTCGTCGCGTGCCAGATGAAGCCCGCCGTCTATGATCAGACGGCCGCGGACATCACCGCGGGCCGCGCCACCTTCCGCGCGTCCGGCAGCACGCTGAAGTTCCCCGGCTACCTGGGCGTCTACGGCTCCGGCCTCACGCCGGAGGAAGAGGCCGCGGCGGAGAAGGCCAAGGCCGCCGGTGAAGAGGCCGCGGAGGACGCGGTGGGCGAACTGCCGCCGCTCAACGAGGGCGAGACGCTCACGCTGGACAAGCTGCTCAACGAACAGCACTTCACCCAGCCGCCCCCGCGCTTCAGCGAGGCCACGCTGGTGAAGGAACTGGAGGAGCGCGGCATCGGGCGTCCGTCCACGTACGCGGCCATCCTCTCCAACATCCAGGACAAGAAGTACGTGGAGAAGCTGGAGAGCCGCTTCCGTCCCACCGACCTGGGGCAGATGACCAACGAGATGCTGGTCAAGCACTTCCCCCACGAGATGGACATCGCCTTCACCGCCAGCATGGAGGAGAAGCTGGATCAGATCTCCGACGGCGGCACGTCCTGGAAGACGGTGCTGCACGACTTCTACGGCCCCTTCAAGGAGACCCTGGAGAAGGCCGAAGCGGAGATGCGCGACGTCAAGCGCGAGGAGATCAAGACCGACATCGCCTGCGAGAAGTGCGGCAACCCGTTCGTCATCAAGTTCGGGAAGATGGGCCACTTCCTCGCCTGCTCGAACTACCCCGACTGCAAGAACACCAAGGACTTCAAGCGGGACGCCGAGGGCAAGATCGTCATCGTGGAGGAGGAGACCACGGACGAGAAGTGCGAGAAGTGCGGCAAGCCCATGGTGATCAAGCGCGGCCGGTTCGGGCGCTTCATGGCGTGCTCGGGCTACCCGGACTGCAAGACGTCCAAGCCCATCTCCATTGGCGTCAACTGCCCGGAGTGCAAGGTGGGCTACCTCACCGAGCGCCGCAGCGGCCGCGGGAAGATCTTCTTCGGCTGCAACCGGTACCCGGACTGCAAGTTCGCCGCGTGGGACCGGCCGCTCGCGGAAGCCTGCCCGCAGTGCGCGTCGCCCTACCTCCTGCAGAAGTTCTCCAAGCGGGACGGCGCCTACATCGCCTGCCCCAATAAGGAATGCGACTACCGCCGCGAGGTGGTGGAGCCCGCCATTCCGGGGGCTTCGGCGGAGGGCGCGCCTGCTCCCACGCCCACCGTGGAAGCCTGAGGGGAAAGCCCAGTCATTCCAGGGGGGTAGGCCCGGCCCCCTGGCTTGACACCCTCGCGGGCGAAGTCCTAGAAGTCCGGATTGCTCCCGGCCCGCCAGCATGCCTCCTGCCCGTTTCGCGGCAGGGGTGCGCGCGGGGGTAGCGAAAGGACGCGGTCCGCGATGAATCCCTCCCTGAACGAGTTGCTGCGCGTAGTGGTGGCCGAGGCCGCCCCCGCAGCGGCGGGCCACGCTTCTTCCGGAGGCCTTGGGGACTTCATCGTCGGCGCGTTCAAGGCCGGCGGTCCGTTCATGTACGTGAACCTGTTCTGGCTGGCCGCGTCGCTGGCTGTCATCGGCGAGCGCGCGGTGACGCTGCTCTACCGCTACCGCCTCAACGCGACGGCGTTCATCGAGCAGGTCCACAAGATGGTGCGCAGCGGCAACCTGGACCGCGCGGTGAAGTTCTGCGGCATGGCGCCGCGCTCGCCGCTGGCCCGCGTCATCCGCGCGGGGCTCATCAACGCGAACCGCGGTGAATTGGAAGTCGCCAAGGCGGTGGAGGAGGCGCTGGCGGAGTACACGCCGCACGTCTCGCGCCGGGTGCAGTGGCTGTGGTCGCTCGCGAACATCGCGACGCTGGTGGGCCTGGTCGGCACCATCGTGGGCCTCATCGGCACCTTCCGCGCGCTGGGCAACGTGCCGGCGGAGCAGAAGCAGGCGCTGCTCTCCAACGGCATCTCGGAGGCCATGTACAACACGGGCTTCGGCCTCTCCATCGCGGTGCTCTGCATCGTGTCGCACCTGTTCTTCAGCAACTACGCCAAGAACATGGTGGAGCTGGTGGAGCTCAACGCGCTGAAGCTGGAGAACCTGCTGTCGCGCCGGGGCTCGCTGGAAGTCGTCCCCGCGGACCCGGACGTCCGCGCCGCTTCGTAGTGGTGGCCCCGCCATGGCGTTCCACTACTCACGCCGGAAGCTGAAGCCGAGGGAAGAGGAGGAGGCGGGCGAGCTGAACATCGTCCCGTACCTCGACATCCTCATGAACCTCATCATCTTCATGCTGCTCTCCATCACGGGGCTCACCGCGTTTGGCGCGCTCAACGTGAACGCGCCCAGCTATGGCGCCAGCGTGGGGGCAGGGGGCGACGCGGACGCGCCCAAGCTGAACCTGTCCGTGCTCATCTCCCAGAAGGGCCTCTTCATCCGGGGCAACAGCGCGGAGATCCCCGCCACGGAAGCCGGGGCGCCCACGGTGCCCGTGCGCAAGGACGGGACGCAGGACTTCGCGGCGCTGAACGCCCAGGTGGTGAAGCTCAAGGCCGCCTTCCCTCAGGAGACGAAGGTCATCGTCGCGGCGGATCCGGACATCCCCTACGAGTCGCTGATCCAGACGATGGACGCCCTGCGTGAGACGACGGGCACCGCCGCCGAGCGCAAGCTGCTCTTCCCCGACGTCACCCTGGGCGTCCTCTAGCCATGTCCGAATCCGCGCCCCTGTCCGCCGAGGAAGCCGATCAGCTCGCGCGCATGCGCTACCGCCGGGCGCTCGCGCGCAAGAAGCGCAAGGAGCGCGAGGCCGCCAGCGAGGTGAAGGAGCTCAACATCACCGCGATGATGGACATGATGACCATCATCCTGGTGTTCCTCCTGAAGTCCTTCGCGTCGTCTTCCGCGGCCATCACCGCGTCGGAAGACGTCCGGCCGCCGGTGTCCTCCACGCGCGCCACGCCCAAGGACACGGTGGCCGTCACCATCACCCCCAGGTTCATCCTGGTGGGGGACAAAGAGGTGGTGCGGCTGGAGAACGGCCGCATCCCGCAGAACCAGCTCCAGGGACGCCTGGTGCTGGGGTTGGATCAGCGGCTGAAGAAGGAAGTGGAGAAGCTCAAGCTGATCGCCTCGCGCAACCCGGCGGCGCCGTTCACCCATGAGCTGTCGGTCATCGCGGACAAGATGGTCCCGTATGATCTGCTGCTCACGGTGCTCTACACGGCGGGCGAGAACGAGCTGCAGAACTACCGCTTCATCGTGCTCCAGCGCGACTCGGAGTAGCCGCCGGACACACGACTCCCCCGCGCGGGATGGACGCACGGGGGAGCGCTGGCACGGCTTCGCTAGAGGGACAGGCTGCCCACGTGGCGCGCGGCCTCCCGCGTCTCCTGCTCATGGATGGCGGCGTCCTCCTCGCAGCGGATGGCGAAGGGCATGGCCTCCAGCCGGTCCAGCGAGATTTCGTTGCCGCAGTCCACGCACTCGCCAAAGACGTCGTTGTCCATGCGGCTCAACGCCGCGTCGATGAGCATGATCTCCCGGCGTTGCGCTTCAATCAGCGTGGAGAGCGTGTAGTCCGCCAGCTCTGCCTGCGCCTGCTCCTCGTACTCGGGATCGCGCTCCTGATCCTTCAGCGCGGCCAGCTCGCGGCGGGCGCCCGCCTGGGCGGTCTCGGTCGTCCTTCGACGCTCCTGCAGCAGGCTGCGGATCTTCAACAAGTCGTTGGCTCGGCTCATGGCTGCGTCACTCCCATCCCAGATTCGCGGTTGAAGGGCGCTCGCCCGGACGCTTCCCGTCCCGAGCGAAGACCGCGAGAAACCTAGGGTTGGATCCCAGGTGGGGAAACCTCACCTCCCATTCCGCCCGCATGGTGGGACGCAGGGCAGGCGGGCGGACGTGAAAGGGCGGGGCCTCTCTGCTAACAGGGCCCTTTGGGGCCCCGGTATGGGGGGCCCGGAGGCATGCATGTCGGACGTGAAGCAGCAGCGGGTGACGGTGATTGGTGGCGGCCTGGCGGGGACGGAGTGCGCGTATCAGCTGGCGCGGCGTGGCGTGCCGGTGGTGCTGCGGGAGATGAAGCCGCACAAGCGCTCTCCCGCGCACAAGTCGGACACGCTCGCGGAGCTGGTGTGCAGCAACTCGCTGCGCTCGGACAACCCGGAGAGCGCCATTGGCCTGCTGCACGCGGAGCTGCGCGCGCTGGGTTCGCTGGTGCTCTCCAGCGCGGACCTGCACCGCGTGCCCGCGGGCGACGCGCTGGCGGTGGAGCGCGAGGGCTTCTCGCGGGAAATCACCACCCGGCTCACCTCCGGCGCGGGGGTGGAGATTCTGGGCGGCGAGGTGGAGAGGCTGCCGGAGGACGGCGTGGTGGTGGTGGCCACGGGGCCGCTGACGTCGGAGGCGCTCACGGCGGACCTGGAGCGCCACGTGGGCACGAAGCTCTACTTCTACGACTCCATCGCGCCCATCCTGTCGGGGGACTCCATCGACATGGACATCGCCTTCCGCCAGAGCCGCTACGGCAAGGGCGGCGGGGATGACTACCTCAACCTGCCCATGACGAAGGACGAGTACTACCGCTTCGTCCACGAGGTGAAGGCGGGCCAGAAGGTCGTTCCGCACAGCTTCGAGGAACCCAAATACTTCGAAGGGTGTCTGCCCATCGAGGTGATGGCCGAGCGCGGCGACGACACGCTGGCCTACGGGCCCATGAAGCCCGTGGGGCTGAAGGACCCTCGCACGGGGACGGACCCCTACGCGGTGGTGCAGCTGCGCATGGAGGACCGGGCGGGCACGGCGTGGAACATGGTGGGGTTCCAGACGCGTCTGACGTGGGGTGAACAGAAGCGCATCTTCAGCACGTGCATCCCGGGTCTCCAGAATGCGGAGTTCCTGCGGATGGGGCAGATCCACCGCAACACGTTCATCGACTCGCCCCGCCTCCTGGCGGAGGACCTGTCGTTGAAGACGGAGCGGCGGGTGTTCTTCGCGGGACAGGTGACGGGCGTGGAGGGCTACGTGGAGAGCGCGGCGTGCGGCTACATGGTGGCGCTGGCGGTGCACGCGCGGCTGACGGGCACGCCGTTCGCGCCGCCTCCGGCGACGACGGCGCTGGGGTCGCTGTACCGGCACCTCACCGGCGAAGCGCACCCGCCGGATCACCCGCACCAGCCCACCAACGTCATCTACGGCCTGTTCCCGCCGCTGTCGGGGCGGATGAAGAAGGCGGACAAGCGCGCGGCCTACTCGGCGCGGGCGAAGCAGGACCTGGCGGCCTGGCTGCCACTCGCGGGCGTTGTCGCCCAGACGGAAGGACAGACGAGCGCATGAAGCGAACCGGGATGGTGGGCCTGGTGGCCCTGCTGGCGGTGTCAGGATGCAAGAAGGGCGAGGACAACGCCGCGCCCTCCCAGCGCAGCGCCGCGCAGGGGGACACGGTCCGCAGCGCGGCGAAGGGCACGAAGGTGGTGGGCGGACAGGGGCAGCTGCTCGCGGAGGGCCGCGCGGCGGACCTGCGCCTGTCTCCGGACGGGCAGTTCGCCACGTTCCTGCTCAACGGGCAGAAGCCCCGGCTGGACGGCATCCCGCCGCAGATGCTGGTGGGGTCGCTGCACCTGGTGCCGGTGGCGGGCGGCAAGGCGCGCGCGCTGGGCGACGGCGTGACGAACGTGCCGGGCAGCCTGCTGTTCTCCCAGGACTCGAAGCACCTGCTCTACGTGACGGGCTACAACCCGGCCTCGCAGTCCGGTGAGCTGAACGTGCTGTCGCTCACGGACGCGGCCGCGGAGCCGGTGAAGCTGGGCACGGCGGTGAGCTACCTGCTGCCGTCCCCGGACGGCGTGCACGTCGCCTTCGTGGACGCGGGCACGCTGAAGCTGGGCAAGCTGCCGCAGGGCCCGTTCCAGGACGTGGCGGGCGAGGTGAGCACCGCGCAGTTCACGCCGGACGGCAAGACGCTGCTCTTCAAGCGCCGGCTGTCGGCCGCGGGCGGGCTGGCGGCGGTGACGGTGGGCGCCAGCGAGCCGCCGCGCAAGCTGGCGGATCAGGTGGGCGACTACCAGGTGTCCTCCGACGGCAAGCGCGTGGCCTACCAGGTGCGCAGCGAGGCCGTGCGCGGGATGTATGACCTGTACCTGGCGGACCTGCCCGCGCTGAAGGGCGCGAAGCTGGCCACGGGGACGAAGAACTTCAGCTTCTCCCCGGATGGGCAGTGGCTGGCGCGCACGGAGAACGGCAAGCCGGAGCAGCTGGGCGACCTGTACGTGGGCCCGGCTTCCGGAGGCCCGGGGCGCAAGCTGGGCGAGGCGGTGGAGGAGCTGGCGTTCGCGCCGGACTCCAAGGCGGTGGCCTTCCTGGAGAAGTACGACCAGCCGTCGCGCGCGGGCTTCCTCGTCGTCGCGTCGCTGCCGGACGGCGCGCCCAAGCGGGTGGGCAGCCTGGTGCCCAACTTCGTGTGGGGCTCGGACAGCCGCTACGTGGCGTTCCTGTCGCGCTTCGTGAAGCCGGTGTTCTCCGTGGACCTGATGCTGTACGCGCTGGGCCAGGAGAAGGCGGAGAAGGTGCAGGCGGGCGTGTTCGGCTACGGCTTCGCGCCGAAGAACGCCGCGGTGGTGTTCCGCACCAACTGCATCCGCAACGGCCGCGCGTGCGACTTCAAGGCCGTGGACCTGAACGAGAAGCAGGCCGAGGCGAAGACGTGGCTGCAGGGCATCTTCAGCTACAAGATCTCCGAGGACGGCTCTCGCGTGCTCGCGACGTACGCGCGCATGGACTCGGACACCTACGACGTGGCCGTCTACGACGTGAAGTCGGGGGCGCGCAAGACGCTCGACCAGGGCGTGCAGGTGCCCGTGTACTTCGCGGGCAAGGATGACGCGCGGGCCGTCTACATCATCGGCCAGGGGCAGAACCCCGGCGTTTACAGCGCCGTCGCCACTCCGCAGTAACGGGTGACCCAGGGGCGGGAGGGCCTTGCGGCCTTCCTCCCCGGGAGCGGCATGACGTTGAGGCGTGCACACTCGGACGGGGTGTGCTGTCTTCGCGCGCCGCATGGCACAGCTCGTCTATCGCCGCTACGGCGGCTCGCTTCAGGTCGACATCCCGGACTTCAACACCCTCACCGAGGCGGTGAGGATTCCCGCGACGCAGTGGATCGCGCTCGCGTGCCCCATGGAGGGCATCGCGTGTGATCCGCGCTTCCTCACGCTGATGGACGCGGACGGCAACGGCCGCATCCGCGTGGAGGAGCTTCGCGCGGCGGTGGACTGGACGGCGGCGCGCCTGCAGGACCGCAAGGGCGCGGACGCGGGCAGCGACGTGCTGGAGCTCTCGGCGCTCTCCGATACGGCGTCCAACCTCAAGGGCGCGGCGGAGCTGGTGCTGCGCACGCTCAACGCGCCGGACGCCACGCGCCTGTCGCTGGAGCAGCTGCGCACCAGTGACAAGGCGCTGCGCGACGCGGGCAAGAACGGCGACGGCATCATCGCGCCGGTGACCCTGCCGGAGCGGCTGCGGCCCCTGGCCGAGTCCATCATCGCGGCCTTCCCGCAGGTGACGAACCGCGCGGGCCTGGCGGGCGTGGACGTGGGCCTGGTGAAGCGCTTCCGCGAGGAGCGCGCGGCCCTGCTCGCGCACCTGGGCGGTAGGGACGCCGTGTTCATCTGGGGCACGACGAGCCTGGAGCAGGCGAAGCGCGTGCACGACGTGGCGCCGCTGCTGGAGGGCTACTTCGTGCAGTGCCGCCTGGTGGCCGCGCAGCCGGAGGCCGCCGCCAGCCTGCGCCTGCGCGCGGACCGGGTGGAGGGCGCGCTGGGCGACCTGGGCGCCATGGGCAAGGCCGCGAACGAGCTGCCCATCGCGCCGCCCGACCCAAGCGGCGTGCTGGTGTGGGCGCGGCTGTACCGCGGCGCCGGCTACGAGAAGCTGGAGGCCTTCCACCAGGAGGTGGCGACGCCGCTGCTGCGCGACGGCGTGAAGCTGACGGACACGGCCTGGCGCGAGCTGTCCGCCAAGGCGGAGGCCATCCTCAGCTGGCAGGCGAAGCGCGACGCGAGCCCCCTGCACGCGGTGGCGGACACGCTGGCCACCGTATCGGACGAGGAGCTGGACGCGCTGGAGTCGGTGAGCCGCGAGGACCTGTCGCTCAAGCCCACGCTGGACGTCATCGCGGAGCTGGAGCGGCTGGTGCTGTACCAGCGCTGGCTGCTGCAGTTCGCCAACAACTTCATCAGCATGCCCAACCTGTACCTGCCCAAGCGGCGGGCGCTGATGGAGAAGGGCACGCTCATCCTGGGCGGGCGCAAGTACACGCTGTCCGTGCTGGTGACGGACCGCGCGGCGCACGCGGCGCTGACGGGGCAGGGGACCACCTGCATCCTCTACGTGAAGGTGCTGCCCCGCGACGCGGCGGAGAGCTACGAGGTGGCGGTGCCCGTCACCTCCGGCCGCAGCACGGAGCTCGGCGTGGGCAAGCGCGGCGTGTTCTACGACGTGGACGGCAAGGAGAGTGACGCCATCGTCACGCAGGTCATCCGGCAGCCCGTGTCGCTCTGGGAGTCGATGACCATGCCGTTCATGCGCATCGGCGCGTTCATCACCAGCAAGGTGGAGGGCCTGGCCGCGTCCGGTGAGAAGGACTTCGATGCGTCGCTGGAGTCCGGCTACAAGCAGACGGTCACCGCGCCTCCTCCAGCGGCTCCGGCTCCGGCGGGTGCGGCGCCCGCGGCGGCGGCTCCGGCGGGAGGCGGCATCGCTGGAGTGCTCGCGGCGGGGGGCATCGCGTTCGCGGCGTTGGGCTCTTCGCTGGCGTTCATCCTCACGCAGGTGAAGTCGCTCACGCTGGTGGACGTCATCACCGCGGCCACCATCCTGGCCATCGTGGTGATGGCGCCCGCGGGCCTGCTGGGCTGGCTGAAGCTGCGCCGGCGCAACCTGGCGCTGCTGCTGGAGGGCTCCGGCTGGGCGCTCAACGACCGGCTGATGCTCACGCGCGGCGTGGCGACGCTCATCACCCGCAAGCCGAGGCTGCCCAAGAACGCGCGCGTGGACCACGTGGACCTGGTGCGCGGGGCGCTGCGCCACACGCAGGGCGACGACGAGACGGAGACCATGTCGCTGGGGGCCCGCCTGGGGCTCACGCTGCTCATCCTCTTCGTGCTGGGCTGGCAGGTGCGCGTGCCCGTCACGGAGTGGCTGTGCACGTACCACTGGCTGTCCGACGACGCCTGCCGCGTGCTGTTGCCCAAGCTGGTGCCGTCCGAGCTGCCGGGCGCGCCCGCTCCCTCGGGGGCGGCGCCGGCGGCCGCGCCTGCTCCGGCGCCCGCGAAGTAGGGCCAGGCTCGCGGGACGACGCGAATCTTGCGAGGCTCGGGGAGGCCCCTAGGCTTCCCCGACCATGTCGACCCTGTCCCCGCTGCTGGAGCAGTTCAAGGTCCACCTCGAAGGCGAGAAGGGCGCATCCCCTCACACGGTGCGCAACTACCTCATCGACCTGGTGGACTATGAGCGCTACCTCGTGGAGCGGATGAAGCTGTCGCTGCTCGCGGGCACGCACGCGGCCATCCGTGGCTACCTGGGCACGTTGGCGGTGGACCACGCGCCCACGAGCCGCGCGCGGCGGCTGGCCAGCATCAAGTCGTTCTACAAGTACCTCGTGCGGCAGAAGCTCCTGTCCGCCAGCCCCGCGAAGCTGGTGAAGAGCCCCAAGCTGCCCAAGTCCCTGCCCAAGGTGCTGCCGGTGGAGGAGGTCTTCGCCATCCTCGACATGCCGGACGTGAAGACGGTGCTGGGGCTGCGCGACAAGGCCATCCTGGAGATGCTGTACGGCGGCGGCCTGCGTATCAGCGAGCTGTGCGGCCTGGACCTGCTGGGCGTGGAGCGCTCAAGCCGCATCGTCCGGGTGATGGGCAAGGGCAGCAAGGAGCGGCTGGTGCCGCTCAACGCGAAGGCCATCCAGTCCCTGGAGGCGTACCTCGCCAGGCGCGGCGAGCTGCTGGCCACGGTGCACGACGGGCAGGACCCGGACGCGCTGTTCCTCAACTTCCGGGGCGGCCGGCTCACGCCCCGGAGCATCGCGAGGCACCTGGACGCGTACGTGCTCAAGCTGGCCCTGGCGCGCAAGGTGAGCCCGCACGCGATGCGCCACTCGTTCGCCACGCACCTCCTGGGAGGCGGCGCGGACATCCGCAGCATCCAGGAGCTGCTGGGCCACGCCAGCCTGTCCACCACGCAGAAGTACACCCACGTGACCTTCGAACAGCTGCAGGAAGTCTACGACGCCGCGCACCCGCGCGCGTGAACTGGCTCCAGACAATCCCTGAAGTCAGTGAAGGCATGCGGCCTGCCGTAGGGACTCAGACAATCCTGGGGGGTGTCTGGATTTCCGTTGGAGGCTTGTTGTAGAAGCGCTCCGCCTCGCGGTCGGCGATGCTTCTCATCGCGGATTCGCGCCTCCTTCTGGACTAGCACTGACATGACGATTCTCGCGATGCCACTCCGCTGGGTGTGGCTCCTGACCTTGGTATGGCTGACGGTCGGGCTGGTGGTGCCTTCGACCGCGGACGCAGCCTGTACTCCCGCGACGGAAGTCTGCAACGGCCAGGATGATGATTGCGACGGCCGGGTGGACGAAGACGGCGTCTGTCGTTCGGATGCGGTCGCCTGCAGCTGTTCGCCATTCACCTGCCAGGGGCTGGGAAAGAACTGCGGAGCCATGCCGGATGGGTGTGGCGCGTGGTTGAACTGTGGCACGTGCGGCTCCGGAATCACTTGCGCGGACAATGTGTGTGAATGCACCCCGGTGACCTGCGCCGACCGCGGGCTGACGTGTGGCTCGGCCACCGATGGCTGCGGGGGAACCCTGCAGTGTGGCACCTGCTCCCAGGGCGATACATGCAAGAACGGCCAATGCGTCGCACCGCCTCCCGCGTGCCCGCAGGGGCAGTACAAGTGCTGTGACGGCTCGTGCAACACGAACCGCCTTTGCCCTGGAATCTCCTGCGACCCTGGTGGCGTCGAGTCATGATGAATCGCATTGCATTCGGGTGTTTGTTCGCTGTGTTGGTGGCCTGCGGTTCCTCTCAGTCAGGCTCGCCTCCGGATGGCGAGTCGCTGCGGACGGCGGGCCAGCGGCTGGCGGTTCCGGCGGGGACCCTGCTGGCCACGGAGGTGGGGCCGGACGGCGCCGCGGTGGGAAATCTTCAGGGACAGGCCGGCGTGGGCGCGGACGGCTCCGCCACCTATTCGATTCCTCTCTGGGTGCCGCCCGGCCGGGCCGGCCTCCAGCCGTCGTTGTCCCTCAATTATCGGAGCAACCTGCCGAACGGGATTCTGGGAGTGGGATGGGGCTTGTCCGGCCTTTCTCAAATCACCCGCTGCCCGAAGACCGTGGCGTCGGATGGCGTGTCCATGCCGGTGACCTTCACCCAAGCGGATTCATTCTGTCTGGATGGGCAGAAGTTGATCGCCGTGAATGGTCAGTACGGTGCGACGGAGACAGAGTACCGGACCGAAACGGATACGTTCTCCAAGATCGTGTCGCACAACGCCGACGCCAACGGTCCTGAATCCTTCCTCGTCTACACCAAGGATGGTCGCATCCTCAAATACGGAGGTTTCGACGGAATCCTCCAGGGAAACCGGGTTGCAGTCCGGCCCGAATATGAAAAGAACTACACCACCACCCATGACACGGTGCCGAGCCGGTACGCCTGGCAGCTGACCCGCATCGTGGATCGCGCCGGCAACGCGATGTCATTCTATTACGGCTGGGTGTTGTACAACGCGGCGGATAGCAGCTATGAGCATGCGTTGCACCGCATTGAGTATACGTGGCGTCTGGATGGCTCGCAGGGCTCTCCCCGCTCTGTGTACTTTGAGTATGAGACCCGGCCCGCGAAGGACATCCGGACGTCCTATGTCGCTGGACTCAAGATCAGGTCCAGCCTGCGACTCAAATCCTTGCAGATCAGCGGTCCCGACGAGACTGGCGGGGTCATCAGGCTGCGGACCTATATGTTCGGCTACGTCCAGGAGGCAGGCAGCGACAGAAGCCTGCTCTCCTCGCTCACGGATTGCGACGGCGGGGGCAAGTGCAAGCGCCCCATGACCTTCGAATGGACCCAGCCCACGAACACCTTCACGACCGTGAACACCGGGATCACGGAAGCGTCCATCACTCCTGAGTTCGCGATCCTTCAGCCGGGTGACGTCAATGGGGATGGCCGGGATGACCTGATCTACCGGGCACCTGCGGCCACCCAGTATTCCTACAAGTGGAGGGTGGCCTCGAGCACGGGTACCTCCTTCACCACGCCCGTGGACACGGCGCTCCCGGAGACTTGCGGGTCCAACACTGACGGCGAGGACGGCCGCTGGTTCGACTTCAACCTGGATGGCCTGCTGGACGTCAGCATCGTCAAGAAGGATGGCTGTTATGTGTCGCCGCCTCGCACGATGATGAACTACGTGGGGGGCAGCAGCGGGTTCTCCCTTACGGGCCCGGGCCCGGCCGGGAGGATGTTCCTGGCGGATCTGGACGGAAATGGCCTGATGAACCCTGTTCAGATCACCATGGATGGTCCCAATGGACATCCGCAGTTGTCCTTCCGGCCCATCATCCAGGGAACCCTGTGGGCCTTCCAGCCCATCATCATCGCGAACGAGTGGCACGACTTCATCCAGTACGCGGTCAACCTGGATGGCTTGCCCCGGAGCAGCCTGTTGATGGAGCGGAAGCAGGTCGATAGCCGGGGTTTTGTCAACAGCGTATCCAATCGCCTCTGGGCACTGGAGAGGCGGATTGGCGGCTACGTGAAGACGGAGACGACCCTGCTTCTGCCTGGTATCGACGAGAAGCTCTATCTCTTCGCCGACATCAACGGAGATGGATTGCCGGATGCCATTCTGAGCAAGGCGGACGGTGGCGATATTGAAATCATGATGAACACGGGCAACGGCTTCGCCGCGCCCGTGGCCCAGGTGCTTCCCGCGTATGCGAAGCTCAGCTCCTGGACCTACGACAATGGCGTCCGCGTCCTCGACTACAACCATGACGGGCGCCAGGACCTGCTGTTGATGGACAAGAAGGGCGCGGACCGTGCCCACTTCGTCCTGCTGTTGTCGAATGGCACCTCATTCGAGCCTCAGCCTCTCATGGGCATCCCCGTGTCCGACGAGGCTGGGGCGCGACGCAATCAGCTCTCGCGGGTGCTGGACATGAATGGCGATGGACTGGCGGACTTCGTCCAGCCCGTGAATGGCCAGCTGGTCCTCTACCGCCAGGACGGTCAGCTCCCCGGGCTGCTCAAGGGGGTGAAGGACAGCATGAACTCCGGCACCACCTTCACCTATAAGCCCATCTCCGACACCACGGTTCATGCTCGCGGTACGAACTGCGGATACCCCACCGCCTGTGCCCGCCAGGGACAATGGGTGGTCGCCGAAAGCCAGACGGACGCGGGCGAGGGCCATCCCGCGCGCATCAAGCGCTACTTCTACGAGGACGGGCGGTTCGACGTCACCGGCCGCGGCTGGTTGGGTTTCAAGGCAGTGACCGTGCAGGACGTGCAGGCCGGCTCGGAGACGCGGACTGAATACGACGTCACGACGCGGGTCGACACCTTCTATCCCTATGCGACGACACCGGTCCGTGAGCGCGTCCGGATCCAGTTCGACGGCCGGACCACGGAGCGCGAGCGGGAAATCCATTACAACTCGATGCTGCGGGGCGGGACGGTTTCCGGCACGAAAGTGCTCTCCATCTTCCCGGCGAGCGGGACGGAGACGGAGCGGGACTACGCCACCGTGGCCGGGCCCGGTGCGGCCAGCGCGTTCGTGCGGACCACGCAGACTTCATGGAACTATGACGACACCTACGGCAACCTCACGGACAAGACGCAGAGCACCGTGGGCGGCGACCAGGTCGCATGGCATGCGGAGTATTCCAACTCGCCCTCGAACTGGCTCGTGGGCTTGCCGACCCTGGTGACGGAATCCAGCACGGTCAATGGCCAGACGGTCACCCGTCGCAAGTCCATGACGTATGAGCCCGGGACGGGCTACCTCCAGAGCGAGACGTCCGAGCCGGGAGACCCGGACCTGGAACAGACGACGACCTTCGTCCGGACCCCAGAAGGACTTGCTTCGCAGGTGATACGGAGCGGAGCAGGAATCCTGACTCCCCGGGTGACCCGATTCACCTACGACTCCGTCGACTGCGTGTTTCCAGCGTCCATCACCAACGCGGCCGGGCATGTGACGGAATTCGCGTACCATCCAGGCACCGGCGTGCTGGCGGCGGTCCGTGACGAGCGCGGGGTCGAGACGCGCTGGCAATACGACGGGTTTGGAAGACTGAGAAAAAAGGATGCGCCGGATCAGTCGGACACGGAGGTTCATTACACGCAGCTCATCACCGGGTCGCTCTACAAGACCCGTGTGACGACGTCCGTCGCGGGAGGTCAGACCGTCACCGTCGATTACGACCGGTTGGGTCGCTCCGTACGGTCGACCCGGCTCGCATTCAATGGCAACCAGGCCGTCACCACGACGGAATTTGATGCCCTGGGCCGGGTCTGGACGGTGACCGATCCGGACCCGCAGGGGGGAGTCACGGGTAGGGTGACGACCTACGAGTATGATCCCCTCAACCGCCTGCTCAAGACGACCCATCCCGATGGGACGGTGGCGACGAACTGGTACCGCGGCTATCCCGAGGGTTTTCAGACCACCACGACGGATGCGAATGGCAATTCCCGCCGTTTCTTGAACGACGTGAACGGGCGGGTCATCAAGAGCATGGAGCGGACGTCGTTCACCGCGCCGTGGCTGGAGACGAAGTATCAGTACGCGCCCTTTGGACAGCTCCAGCGGGTGTTGGATCCCCAGGGGAACGAAACGCTCCTGGGCTATGACCGGCTCGGGCGCCGGACCTCGCTGAGGACACCGGATTCGGGCCTGACCACGACGCACTATACGTCCCTGGGAGAGATTGACCGGACCGAGGATGCGTCGCAGGTCGTGACGACCTATCTCCGGGATGCGCTGGGACGGCCGGTCACGGTGACCAGCAGCCGGGACGGAGTCGACCACTTCACCTGGGACACGCCGGTCCAGGGGCCCAGCGTCCCCGGAATGCTCATGAGCAGCGTGCGCGAAGGAGATCCGGCGACGTCCGCGGACGACATCGCCGTGGCCTATGGCTATGACAGCCTGGGCCGGCTCACGCAGGAACAATGGCGGGTGGAAGGGCGCGCGTATGCCATTGACCGGAGCTATGACACCTACGGCCGGCCCCTGAGTCTGGAGTACCCGGCGGTCGCGGGGGCGCGGTTTCGCCTGGGCTATGAGTACAACTCCCAAGGCTATCTGACGAACGTCAGGGACCTGGAGACGTATCTCTCGAAATGGACGGTCGTGGGCCGTAACGCACTGGGGCAGCTCACGTCCGAGAGCCTGGGCAATGGCGTGGCGACACAGCGGTTCTATGATTCGATGGGCCGGCTGCGATTCATTGACAGCAAGAAGGGAGCGGTTCCGTTCCAGCAACTGGCCTACGATTACCAGTCGAACGGCAACATCAGCAGCCGGCATGACCGGCTTGCGCGGACGACCGAGGACTTCCACTACGACGGATTGGACAGGCTGAACGAATGGATCATCACCCAGAACTGCCGCCAGACCCTCCAGTCCTATTCGTATGACGATCTGGGCAACCTGCTGGGCTGGACCTCCAGCCTGGGGACGAGCCAATCCGAGACCTTCACCTATGGCGCCGGGACAGCGGGGCCGCATGCGCTGACGGGCTCGCAGGCGGGGAGCTATGGCTACGACGCCAGTGGCAACCAGACGTCCGCGCCTGGGCGGACGGTGGAGTACACGGGCTTTCACCTGCCCTCTCGCATCACGGACGGTCAGCAGAGCGTGTCGTACCGGTACGCGGCGAACAACGCCCGGACCGTGAAGCGGCACTCGGACGGGACGGTGACCACGTATATCGGTGGTCTGTACGAGGAGCGCCGCGAGCCGGGAGGGGCCGTCACGCATTCATTCCACGTGAGCGCGGCGGAGCGGGGAATCGCCGAGGTGACCTGGCGGGTCGAGGCAGCTTCCGGGGCGGCGATCAAGAAGCAGTGGCGCTATCTGCATTCGGACCACCTGGGCTCCACTGAGTCGGTGACGGACGAGGCCGGCCGCGTGGTGGGCCGGATGAAGTACGACCCCTTCGGGGCGCGGCGCCATCCGCTGGACCTGTCGTTGAAGTGGCAGGGGGCCTCGCACGAGGTCCGGCATTCCTTCACGGGCCATGAGCAGGACTCAGAGTTCGAGCTCGTGAACATGCGGGGTCGCATCTACGACCCGAGGCTGGGCCGCTTCCTGAGTCCGGATCCCGTGGTTCAGGCGCCTTTGTGGGGGCAGTCGTTCAACCGGTACAGCTACGTGTTGAACAACCCGCTGCGCTACACGGACCCGTCGGGCTTCATGTCGATGGAGCTGATCTACTACTACGACAGTTGGTACGGGTCGGAGGTGGGCTTCAGTCCGGGGGACTGGTCCTCTCCTGAGAACCGCGGCCCCACGGTCGGGTATGGGCCTGGCCTTTTCGAACGTTCCCCGAACTACGATCCGCTCAAGCCGTTCGAGCTCAACTTCAACGATACGGCCGAGACTCAATACGATCATCTGCGGTACTACGAGTTCGGCTTTGGCTTCACCACGGAGACGATCCAGCTCGAAGTCTCGGTGACGTTCAATCAGAACGACGTGGATCTGCTGCTTGCCCGCCTGACCCAGGGATTGCAGGGCGGGACGATGGGGGTCGTGGCAGGACTGCTCCCCGCGAGTGAGCTGCTGCCGGTTCCCGAGTATCAGTCCGAAGACTTCTACCACGGGTATGGTTTGGGGCTCGGACTGGTTGGGTTGGCTGAGCTCTATGCCGCCTCCGCGATGATGACTTCCGGCGGGGCAGGGGAGATGGGGGGCGGTGCGCTCATCCTGACAGGAGAAGGGGCTCCCGTTGGCCTCCCGCTCGTCGCGGTGTCGAGCGCCGTGATTGCGGGTGGCATGGTTGTGGGAGTCGAAGGAACCGCTGACGCCCTCAAGGGAATCGCCGTCTTCAATTCCAACCAGGGCGGCTCATCCAGTTCGCCTCCCAAGGCCAAGGGGACACGGACCAAGAACTGGCTGCCGGGGGATAACCCCGACGAACGGGGGCCGCCGAACGGAATGCTTGAGAAGAGGAACAAGCAGACCGGTGAGCTGCAACAAAAGCGGTTCTATGATGAAGAGGGCAGGCCCCTGCGGGATTTTGATTATGACCATGAACACGGTGTTGGCGCCCCCCACGTCCACGACTGGGTGCGACGAGGAACCAAAGCGCCCCATCCCAGCCGGGGGCCGGGTCGCCCTCCATTGCCAGTCGAGGACCCATGAGCCAGAAGAAGCCGCCTGTTCATGATGCTGAGATTGTTGGGGTGCGAGTCGATCGCATCGGCAATGCCTTGTCGTTCGACCTGATTCTTCCAGAAAAAGGGAAGGCGGAGCTGGTGTTCCAGGGTGCCGAAGACTGGCGCCTCAACGCCTTCGGGGTGCAGAACGTGTTGTTCGGTCTCCAGGTCTGGTCAGCGGAAGTGCCAGACGTGGCCGAGGCGTGCGCGGAGTTGGCGATTGATGCTTTCTGGGTGGAGAGGATTGTCGCCGGCGAATTGACCCTCTACGAGGTGGAGCCTTCAGTGGGGCTCAACGGGTATGTCATCGCCAGGAGCGTTGCCTTGACGGGCGTGTGATGAATGGGTGATGGATGTGCATTGGAGGCGAGGAGCGGGTCGTGACCCATCACAGCGGCGAAGTCGACCAGTACATGGCGGAGCTCGAGCACCCGCTGAAGGCGGAGATCGAAGCCGTGCGCCAGGCCATCCTGGCCTCCGACGCCACCATCACCGAGCGCATCAAGTGGAAGGCCCCCAGCTTCGTCCACTCAGGCGATGACCGCGTGACGTTCCGCCTGGCCCCGAAGGGCATCTTCCAGGTCATCCTCCACCGGGGCGCGAAGGTGAAGGACACGAAGGGCTTCTCGTTCCAGGACGACTCGGGCCTCGTGGAGTGGCTGGCCCCGGACCGGGGCGCCGTCACGCTTCCGGACGCGAAGACGGTGAAGGCGAAGAAGGGCGCTTTGGTGAAGCTGGTGGGCCGCTGGATGGCCGCCACGGCGTCCTGAGGGACTGCCCCAGGGTGAGGGAGCGGACAGGCAGGCGGTTTTTCCAGGTGGGAGCCGGGCGGTCTTGTTAAACCCCCGGTCATGTTCCACGGCACCACCATCCTCTGCGTCCGCCGCGAAGGGAAGGTCGTCATCGCGGGCGACGGTCAGGTCAGCCTCGACAAGACCATCATGAAGAACACCGCGCGCAAGGTGCGCAAGCTGGGCGAGGGGCAGGTGCTCGCCGGCTTCGCGGGCAGCACCGCGGATGCCTTCACGCTCTTCGAGCGCTTCGAAGCCAAGCTCAAGGAGCACCAGAAGAACCTCGCCCGCGCCTGCGTGGAGCTGGGCAAGGACTGGCGCACCGACCGCTTCCTGCGCCGCCTGGAGGCGCTGCTCATCGTCGCGGACAAGGAGAAGACCTTCATCCTGTCCGGCGCGGGCGACGTCATCGAACCGGACCACGGCATCGCCGCCGTGGGCAGCGGGGGCCACTACGCCCTGGCCGCCGCGCGCGCCTTGCAGGCGCACTCCAACCTGTCCGCCCGTGACATCTGCACGCAGGCCATGGCCATCGCCGCGGACATCTGCGTCTACACCAACGCCAACGTCTCCTACGAAGAGCTCTGAGAGGACCGCCCCGTGGCCGAATCGCGCAAGTTGTCCGCCTTCACGCCTCGCGAGGTCGTCAGCGAGCTGGACCGCTACATCGTCGGGCAGAAAGACGCCAAGCGCGCCGTCGCCATCGCGCTGCGCAACCGGTGGCGCCGCCAGCAGGTGCCGGATGACCTGCGGGATGAGATCTACCCGAAGAACATCATCATGATCGGCCCCACCGGCGTGGGGAAGACGGAGATCGCCCGCCGCCTGGCGAAGCTGTCCCAGGCCCCCTTCGTCAAGGTGGAGGCCAGCAAGTTCACCGAGGTGGGCTACGTGGGCCGCGACGTCGAGTCGATGATCCGCGACCTCGTGGAGGCCGCCATCGCGCTGGTGCGCGAGGAGGAGACGGAGAAGGTCAAGCCGCGCGCGGAGGAGCTGGCCGAGGACCGGCTCATGGAGCTCATCAAGAACGGCGGGCAGGCGCGCACCACGTCCTCGCCGCCGTTCGGCTTCTCCCCGCCGCCGGCCCCCGCGCCCTCGCCGCTGGGCGACAACGAGCGGGAGAAGCTGCGCGCCCAGCTGCGCGCCGGCACGCTGGATGATCAGACCGTGGAGGTGGAGACCAGCGAGAGCTCCCCCACGTTCATGCGCAACTTCAGCGGCCAGGGCATGGAGGAGATCGGCGTCAACCTCCAGGACCTGTTCAAGAACATGCCGGGCATGAAGAACACCCGGAAGCGCAAGCTGCGCGTGCCGGAGGCGCTCCAGGTGCTGCGCGCGGAGGAGGCGCAGAAGCTGGTGGACCCCGACCGCGTCCAGCGCGAGGCCGTGGCGCGCGCCGAGTCCAGCGGCATCGTCTTCATCGATGAGATCGACAAGATCGCCAGCCGCGAGGGCGGCAAGGGCGGCGGGGGCCCGGACGTCTCGCGCGAGGGCGTGCAGCGCGACATCCTGCCCATCGTCGAGGGCTCGGCCGTCAACACGAAGTACGGCCAGGTGAAGACGGACCACATGCTCTTCATCGCCGCGGGCGCGTTCCACGTCTCCAAGCCGTCCGACCTCATCCCGGAGCTCCAGGGCCGCTTCCCCATCCGCGTGGAGCTGGAGGCGCTGTCCGGCGAGGACCTGGTGCGCATCCTGCGCGAGCCGAAGAACTCGCTGTTGCGCCAGTACACCGCGCTGCTCTCCACGGAAGGCGTGCGCCTGTCCTTCACCGACGACGCGGTGGAGGAGGTCGCCCGCATCGCCCAGCAGGCCAACGAGCGCACGCAGAACATCGGCGCCCGGCGGCTGCACACCGTGCTGGAGCGCCTGCTCGACGACGTGTCGTTCACGGCCAGCGAGATGGGCCCGCGCGACTTCCAGGTGGACGCTGGCTACGTGCGCGAGCGCCTGGGCGCCATCGTCCAGGACGAGGACTTGTCGCGCTACATCCTCTAGCGCGCTAGGGTCCGCGGCCGCCGTCCCACCGCGTCGTCACGCAGAGAGAGGTACACCACCTTGCAAACGCCGTCCCCCGCATCCGCCGCTGGCAACGAAGCCCTCATCCAGAAGGCGAAGCAACACCTGCTGCAGAACTACAAGCAGCAGCCCATCGCCCTCGTTCGTGGACAGGGCACGCGGGTATGGGACGCGGATGGCAAGGCGTACCTGGACTGCATCGGCGGCATCGCCGTGTGCGCCCTGGGCCACTGCCACCCGGAGGTGGTCGCGGCGGCCAAGGCGCAGCTGGACACGCTGTGGCACGTCTCCAACGTCTTCTACTCGCAGCCGCAGATCGACCTGGCCACCCAGCTGACGGAGTGGTCCGGTCTGCCGCGCGCGTTCTTCTGCAACTCCGGCGCGGAGGCCAACGAGGCCCTCATCAAGCTCACCCGCAAGGTGATGAAGGACCGGGGCACGCCGGAGCGCTTCGAGATCCTCTCCTTCGAGAAGAGCTTCCACGGCCGCACCCTGGCCACCGTCACCGCCACCGGCCAGCCGAAGTACCACGCCGGCTTCGAGCCGCTGCCCCAGGGCTTCCGCCACCTGCCGTACGGTGACCTGGAGGCGGTGCGCCGCGCCGTGGGGCCGTCCACCGCCGCCATCCTGGTGGAGCCCATCCAGGGCGAGGGCGGCGTGCGCATGGCCCCCGAGGGCTACCTCCAGGGCCTGCGCGCGCTCTGCGACGAGAAGGGCCTGCTGCTGCTGGTGGACGAGGTCCAGACAGGCATGGGCCGCACGGGCCAGCCCTTCGGCTTCATGCACCACGGCATCCGGCCGGACGCCATCAGCATCGCCAAGGCGCTGGGCAACGGGCTGCCCATTGGCGCCATGCTGTGCCGCGAGGAGCTGGCGGTCAGCCTCTCGCCGGGCACCCACGGCTCCACGTTCGGCGGCAACCTGGTGTCCGCCGCCGCGGGCAACGTGGTGATGCGCGTCATGGGCCAGCCCGGCTTCCTGGACGACGTGCGGGCCAAGGGGGAGCACTTCCTCGCGGGCGCGCGCGCGCTCCAGGGCTCGCTGCCGGAAGGCCGCATCAAGGCCGTGCGCGGGCAGGGGCTGCTGCTGGGCGTGGAGCTGGACCGGGAGGCCGCCCCCGTCATCGCGAAGCTGCGCGACGCCGGATTGCTGGTGAACTCCGCCGGGGACGTCACCCTGCGCTTCGCCCCTCCGCTCATCATCACGAAACAGGAACTCGACGAAGCACTGGGAATCCTCCAGCGCGTCCTCTCCACGCTCTAGCAGGCGCGGGGTTCCGGGCCCCCGGGAAGGTTTGACGCCTTGCTTCCCGGGCACCTACACTTGGGGATTCGCCAGCCTGGGAAACCGACACCTTGAGCGCGCCCAACCCCATCGTCGGCCTCGGGGGCAGGACCGACCACATCGCCACGGTGCCCCACCTGGACCCGGCCCGTCTCCAGCTCAGCCCGGAAGAGGGCTCGGTGCTGGCGCTGGTGGGCCGCGTGGAGCGCATCGACTCCGTGCTGTCCCGCTCCTCGCTGGGCGAGGCGCGCACCATCGCCGTGCTGCTGTCGCTGCGCGCCAAGGGAGCCATCGTGCCCGCCCGCGTGGTGCAGCGCGCGCCGCCCGCCGCCCCGGTGGTGGACGCCGCCATGGCGGAGGAGGTGGACCTGGAGCCCGAGCAGAAGCGCGACATCATCGAGATGGAGCGCTCGCTGGACGGGATGGACCACCACGCGGTGCTGGGCGTGGCCCGGGGCGCCAGTCCGCAGGAGGTGAAGCAGGCGTATTACAACGCGTCCCGCCGCTTCCACCCGGACCGCTACTTCGGCAAGAACCTGGGCAGCTTCCGCGCCCGGCTGGAGCGCATCTTCAAGCGCCTCACTGACGCCCACAACGCCCTCAGCCGCCAGGAGCCGCCGCGCGCCGCGCCCTCCACGCCGCCGCCCGCCGCGCCTCGCGTCCCCACGACGCCGGCCCCCGTGGCGCCGCCCGCGCGCACGGTGTCCGGAAGCCACTTCGCGGCGGTGAAGCCTGCGGCGGCCCCAACGC
>NZ_RAWL01000870.1:0-687 GCF_003668885.1 Corallococcus sp. AB049A
ACGCCCGCGAGCCGCCCCGACCCCACGTCGCCGCACGCCAGCATCCCCGAGCCCGGCCCCACCGTGCTGAAGCGCGCTTCCTTCAGCAGCGACTCCACGTTCTCCTGCGTCCGGGCGTTCTCCCACATCGCCACGTTCATCGCGGGCGCCAGCACCACCGGCCCCTTGAAGGCCAGCAGCGACGTCGTCACCGCGTCACCGCCGAGGCCCGCGCGAATTTTGGCAATCAGGTCCGCCGTCGCGGGCGCCACCACGTAGAGCTCGCCCCAGCGCGCCAGGTCCAGGTGGCCGAAGTTCCCCTCCTGCGCCGGGTCGAAGTAGTCCGTGAGCGGCGGGTGCCCCACGAGCGCCTGGAAGGTCAGCGGGGTGACGAACTGGCGCGCGGCCTCTGTCATGGCCACTCGCACCTCAGCGCCGGCGCGGCCCAACTCACGCACCAGCTCGCAGGCCTTGTACGCCGCGATGCCGCCACCCACGCCGACGATGATCCGGCGACCCTTCAGAGCCGATGCGTCCATGCGGCTTCATTACGCGCCAGTCCGCCCGGCCGCAACACGACTACCGAAGGGACACCTCGCCCTGGGTGGGAACGTCCACCACGCGCACCACCGGTCCCGCCCCCGGCATCTCCGCGTGGAAGTACCCCCACACCAGCGTGTAGCGCCCCGGCCGCAGCCCGTTCACCAC
>NZ_RAWL01000871.1:0-683 GCF_003668885.1 Corallococcus sp. AB049A
GCCTCCACCAGCCGCCCCAGCGCCCACGCCCCCACCAGCACCAACGCCAGCCCCAGCCACTGCCACGTCTCCAGCACCCACAGCGGGCGCGTGAAGAACACCGGCGGCAGCATCTCCAGCACCGGCGACCCGTGCTCCTCGAACAGCGCGTCGATGGCGCCCACCGTGTCCGCGCTGAAGACCCACACCGGGCCCCCGGCCGCGTCCACCCGCTCCAGCACGATGTCCTGCGGCCCGCGTGACGTGGCCACCTGGCCCAGCACCTCGCGCCGGGCGCGCTCGCCGGGGCCCGCCGGCTCCTTGCCGATGCGCGCGAAGTCCAGCCACAGCGTCCGGTCCAGCACCACCACCAGCCGCCGCGCCAGCTTCAGCCCCTCCTCCGTCTGCGTCTCCGGAGGCAGCCGCGACAGGTCCAGGTAGTGCGGCGCCCGCGCCGCGTCCCGCGCATGCGCCGCGTCCAGGAACCCCGTCGCCGTCGCCGCGGGGGTGCTCCGGTCCACGTCCGCCGGAGCCGCCGGCAGCCCTCCGTTCAGCGCGAAGGCCCCCACCGGCAGCAACACCCACAGCACCCACAGCGACACGAAACGACGCAAGGCACGCTCCTCATCCGTTGTATGATTTGAGTGCAAACAATCATCCCCATCCAGGCCTGTCCAGAGGGGATGACGCGGACGGCCAAGGGT
>NZ_RAWL01000872.1:0-681 GCF_003668885.1 Corallococcus sp. AB049A
GAGTAGTCCGACCCACCCCGCCCCAGCGACATCGTCTTGCCGCGCGCATCCCCACCGAAGAAGCCCGGCATCAACATCAGCCCCGGCCCGCCCTCGCGCAGCGGCGCGAACCTCGCGCGGATCTCCTCCACCCGGGGCGTCGCCTGCAGCGGGTCTCCCGTGCACACCAGCGCCTGCCTCGGGTCCACGCTCACGGGCGAAAGCCCCCGCGCCTCCAACAGCGCCGCGAGCAGCAGGCACGACGCCCGCTCCCCCAACCCGGACAGGTGCGCCAGCACCGACGGCGAGCACTCGCGCAGGAGCCCCACGCCCTGCAACAGCCCGCGCAGCTCGGCACCCAGCGCCACCAGCCCCTCCGCCAGCGGCCGCGTCTGCGCGGGCTTCAGGTCCGCGCTCAGCACCTTCGCGATGGCGGAGTGCGTGTCGTCGAACCGGGCGCAGGCCTCCTGCACGGACTCGCCCTCCTGCGCCACCTTCGCCGCCTCCACCAGGAGGTTCGTGATGCCCGACGCCGCGGAGGCCACCACCATCACCCGCTCGGCCTTGCGCGCCTCCTCCACCAGCGCCACCACGCCGCGCATCCGTTCCGCATCCCCGACACTGGTGCCACCGAATTTCATCACGCGCATGACACGGCCTCCTTGCGGAACGGATGCGCGGCGTGGTGGCGCTGGTGGAGGA
>NZ_RAWL01000873.1:0-677 GCF_003668885.1 Corallococcus sp. AB049A
CGTCATTGATGGGGAAGCGGAACACACCTAGAAGCGGAACACAATTTCGAGCTTTCGACGTTCAATTCGACCTCCTACTAACTACAACAATACAATCGCTCTCACTTTCGTATATACTCTCCTCGATACCTTCCTCTTCCTCCTCCTCGATTTCGGGAGTTATAACCTTCGTCGTTCGCCTCTTTCTCGACTTTCCCTTCGACGCCTCTGCTTCCGCTTTTTCGACTACTTCGAGGATTTCCTTCGTATTAAAGACGAACTTCCCTTTAATAGCTATGCGCTTTCCTTTCTTACGTTCCTTACGTACTCGGGATAGCTCTCTATACTCGGCGTTCTCTTTCCGTAGAAGGGCGACCTCGGATACCGTCCTTTCGAAAGCTGCTCCCGATCGCTCGATATACCGCTTTACGGGAGTCTCGAGAGTAGACGAACGAACGATCGAATTAACTAGCGAAGTTGCCTGCCGTAACTCCGTGCCCTCCGGCGGCGAACTATCTAGTAGGGAGCGGTCTAGGTCGTTCGGAGTCGTAATAGGAGGCGGAGTAGTAGGAGGGATCGAAGTAGGCATTCGGAGAGTCGAGAGGATAGTAATCGGTGAAAGCGGGTAGATACCGGACGCCCGAAATGATGATTCGATACTCCGAGACGTAAATGCTTTAGCACGAGCCGTTATATAG
>NZ_RAWL01000874.1:0-675 GCF_003668885.1 Corallococcus sp. AB049A
CCCGCCACGCCATCACCTCCTGCAACGTCCCGTTCAGGAAGGCCGCACGGCACGCGTGCCGCTGCACCTTGCCGCTGCTCGTCTTCGGCAGGCTGCCCGGTTCAATCAGCACCACCGCGTGCGCCTGTACCTCGTGTGACTCCGCCAGCCGCTGACGGATGGCGCCTACCGCCGCGTTCGCCACCTCCAGCTTCTGCCGGAGGTCCCCCAGTCGCCGGACGTCAACCTCCTGCACGACGACCACGCGCTCCTCGCCCGCCACCTCCACCGAGAACACCGCGCCGCCCCCCGGCCGCAGCGCCGGGTGCGCCGCCTCCACCGTCGCCTCCAAATCCTGCGGGTAATGGTTTCTCCCGCGCAGGATGAGCAGGTCCTTGCGCCGCCCCGTGACGTACAGCTCTCCGTCCGGCCGCAGGAAACCCAGGTCTCCCGTGCGCAGATACGGTCCACTGTCCTCATGGGCGATTCGCGCCTGGAACGTCTCGCGCGTCACGTCCTCGCGGCCCCAGTACCCCTGGGCCACGCTCGGCCCGGACACCCAGATTTCGCCCACCTGCCCAGGCGCCCGCCGCTCCAGCGTCTCCGGGTCCACGATGGCCAGTCGCTGTTCCGCCAGCGTCCGGCCACACCCCACCAGCGTCCGTGCCCCGGCCTCCGCCGCGCCCACTTCCTCCG
>NZ_RAWL01000875.1:0-675 GCF_003668885.1 Corallococcus sp. AB049A
CCCGCCACGCCATCACCTCCTGCAACGTCCCGTTCAGGAAGGCCGCACGGCACGCGTGCCGCTGCACCTTGCCGCTGCTCGTCTTCGGCAGGCTGCCCGGTTCAATCAGCACCACCGCGTGCGCCTGCACCTCGTGTGACTCCGCCAGCCGCTGACGGATGGCGCCCACAGCCGCGTTCGCCACCTCCAGCTTCTGCCGCAAGTCTCCCAGTCGCCGGACGTCAACCTCCTGCACGACGACCGCGCGCTCCTCGCCCGCCACCTCCACCGAGAACACCGCGCCACCGCCTGGCCGCAGCGCCGGGTGTGCTGCCTCCACCGTTGCTTCCAAGTCCTGCGGGTAATGGTTTCTCCCGCGCAGGATGAGCAGGTCCTTGCGCCGTCCCGTGACGTACAGCTCTCCGTCCGGCCGCAGGAAACCCAGGTCCCCCGTGCGCAGGTATGGCCCCGACGCGTCACCGGCGATTCGCGCCTGGAACGTCTCGCGCGTCACGTCCTCGCGGCCCCAGTACCCCTGGGCCACGCTCGGGCCGGACACCCAGATTTCACCCACCTGCCCAGGCGCCCGCCGCTCCAGCGTCTCCGGGTCCACGATGGCCAGTCGCTGTTCCGCCAGCGTCCGGCCACACCCCACCAGCGTCCGTGCCCCGGCCTCCGCCGCGCCCACTTCCTCCG
>NZ_RAWL01000876.1:0-674 GCF_003668885.1 Corallococcus sp. AB049A
GCTGCACAGTGCCGGCATCGAAGTGATCCTGGACGTGGTCTACAACCACACCGCCGAAGGCAATGAGCTGGGCCCTACGCTGTCCTTCAAGGGCATCGACAATGCCAGCTACTACCGCCTGGCCGATGATCGCCGCTATTACATCAACGATACCGGCACCGGCAACACGTTCGACCTGACCAATGCCGGCGCGCTGCGCATGGTGATGGACTCGCTGCGCTACTGGGTGACCGAGATGCGGGTGGATGGGTTCCGTTTCGACCTGGCCACCATCCTTGGCCGCGAGCGGCATGGCTTCGATGCCTCGGGCAGTTTCCTTGATGCGGTACGCCAGGACCCGATCCTGAGCCAGGTGAAGCTGATTGCCGAGCCATGGGACATCGGCCCGGGCGGCTATCAACTGGGCCAGTTCCCGCCGGGCTGGGCGGAATGGAACGACCGCTTCCGCGATACGGTGCGCGCGCTCTGGCGCGGCGATGGCGGCCAGTTGCCGGAATTCGCCACGCGCTTCACCGGCTCGGCCGACCTGTTCGAAAATCATGGCAGGCGGCCCTCGGCCAGCATCAACCTGGTGACGGCGCACGATGGGTTCACCCTGCACGATCTGGTGAGCTACAACGATCGCCACAACGAGGCCAACGGCGAAGACAACCGCGATGGCCACTCGCACAACC
>NZ_RAWL01000877.1:0-672 GCF_003668885.1 Corallococcus sp. AB049A
GTTAAAAATAGCGTCGGAAGGGTAGGGGTTCTCGAGGAAAAGATCGGTAAGGACGTCGAAGTAGGCGTTTACGACCGGATAGTTAACTCCTTCGAAGCGGTTCGCATCTAGAGCTCGAGAGTAGACCGTCTTTAGTTCGGGGTATCGTTTTCGGAACCTATCGAGCCACCTTTTTCCTAAGGGAGGGTAGGACGTCGGAGTCGAGCTTAGGCGGAAGCGGGAAAGTCGGATTTCTTCGGCGAGATCTCTCGTTAACGGAAGGGTAATAGGGTAACCCGACTTCGATAGTCGAGTAATTGCCTTTAGAAGAGTCTGTTCTTCGGCGGTCGAGAGTATCTTTTGCGATTCGTGTGATTTAGAGCGAGAAGTCCGAGTCGAAAGCCGCTTCGAGAGAGTTGTAAGCGGGACGTTAAACGCGTACGCGCACTTTCGGATCGAGGTATATTCACTATTACGGTAGGCCGTAACAGCACTAGTAAGGTCTTCTTCGGTATAGATAGGCATATAGAGAGAGAAAGAAAGAGCGTCACGTAAAAACGAGATAATAACGCGAAACTAGCGCGCGGGTGTGTTCCGCTTCTAGGTGTGTTCCGCTTCCCCATCAATGACGTTAAGGTCTTCTAGAGGGGAGATCTCTCTGATAAACGACGCTCCTCTAAAGAAGTCTACGAG
>NZ_RAWL01000878.1:0-671 GCF_003668885.1 Corallococcus sp. AB049A
ACTCTGCGTTGCACGACACAATCAGGACTTGGGCAGATGTCTATCGCGATGGAGTTCAAGGTAAAGAGGCCATTGTTGCGAAGCACGCCATGGCCCAACCTCAGGACAGCACGCTCCAGGACGATTTTGTTGGACGAATGCTGTGGGCTCTTTCAGACAAGTCAGGCCTCCCCGCGAAGCGCTTCGCGGAGTTCAATCCAGTTCCCCCGCTTGAGTGGCTCCTCGAGGCATTTTCCCATGAGCGATTCTTGCAGAGGGATCTAGCCCGCTTTGGCTTCTCCTCGGTTAAGGAGGAGGATGCAGAACTCAGATTCAGTTTGGTTCGTAGGCCTGCGCCTTATGATCACGCTCCTCCTATGACACTGGCGTCTTCTGGAAGTATGGCCAGCCGATGGGATGGATTGATGTTCCAGCTCGCACGCTGGCTTGTGCGTCATCTGGACGATCCACGATTGATCATATGGATTGCAGAGCGTGGCGGGCAGATGGATAGTCGCTGGATCTCTCTAGTCGACTCCGAACTTGAGCGTCTGGCCACACTGGAACGGGATGGCTAAGTCTCGGAGCTGGATCTTATTCGCCTGGACGCCCCAAAGGGTGTGCCCGATCCAAAGATGCGAACTCTTTGGAGAATCGTGCTCGGTGGCCGACTCAAGACCCCACTGTCAGGG
>NZ_RAWL01000879.1:0-669 GCF_003668885.1 Corallococcus sp. AB049A
ATCGAGCGCTACCTGCCTTCCAATGTTCGTCCGGTCCTGGCGCCGGAAGAAATGTTCCCCGAGCGCGGCAAGCGCAAGGGCCGGAAAGGCCCTCGGCGGTCCGTTCTCAAGAGGTCGGAGGTGCTGGAGCTGGCGCGTTCGTCAAGTCGCTGGATTCAGCGGGTATGCCGCGCGATGCTGCAGCTGGAAGATGCACTGCAGCGCGCCAAGGGCTCGAAGCTCTTCGAACATTCGCAATGGGCCGAACCTGCATATTCGGCCGCTTCCATTGCGGTGTTTTCCGAAGAGTGGATCGGCGAACTGCTGGATGACCATTTCGAATGCATTAGCAATAGCGGAGAGGCGACGATGTACCAGGTGCTGATTCCGCTGGCGAGCGACCCGCAACAGGTGCCCAAGCAGTATGAGGACCTGTCGCGCATGTTCGAGATCGTAAAGGCTCTCGACCAATTACTGACCATCATTTCACGATAGGAGGCCCCATGGCCAAGATCTTGACCGCCAGTCGGTCTCATGACGTGGCCCTGCAAGGGGCCATTTTGCTGTATGGGCCGGCCGAGGGGCAGTTCACATACTCGACGGCACACCGCATCACTCACGAGGCGGGGACTCGAAAGCCTGCAATCGGCCCGGGTGTTCCGCTCAATCGGCGAGCACTCATTCACGCTG
>NZ_RAWL01000087.1:0-24060 GCF_003668885.1 Corallococcus sp. AB049A
GCCGGCTCCCGCCGCCGAGGCGAAGACCGAGGCCGCCGCCCCCGCCGCGCAGGGTGAGATGAAGGCCGAGACCAAGACCGAGACCAAGACCGAGGGCAAGGCCACCAAGAAGGGCACGAAGACCAAGACCGAGAAGAAGACCACCACCGAGACGAAGACCGAGGGCTGAACCCTCTCTTCACTCGCGACCTGTTTCGCCTCCAAGGGACGCAACAGGACGTGGTGCCCGGCAGGGGCGCTCTCTTCACGAGGGCGCCCCTGTTCGCGTTTTCGGGACCCACCCCCGGCGCTCCTCCCCTTGGGTTTCCAGTAAAACCACCATTTGACAGGAACAGAGGAATCGCGCATAACAGGACATGTGTGGATGCCGATGCATCCACGACAGGAAGGGGTGCCCCCCTCCCCCCCTTCAAGCGAGACGGTCATGGTGGAAGCGTTCACGAAGGTGTCCGAAGCTTCGCGGTTGCTCCTGGACAAGGGCCTGTGCCCGGCCACGGGTACGGATGCGCTGGGCATGGTGGCCCGCCCGCTGAAGGTGGACCGCGCGTGCCTTTTCGAGAACCGCACCACGAACCTGGCGGGCCGGTTCCTCACGGACCTGCGCTACGCGTGGGCGGAGCCGGGCGTGGTGTCCCCGCTGGCGCACCCGGTGCTGCGCTCGCTGCCCCTGCGCGACTACGCCATGGCGTGGATGGACATGCTGGAGGCGCAGATGGCGGTCTCCTGTGTCACCAAGGACGCGCCGCCGATGATGCGCGAGCTGCTGGAGCGCCAGGGCGTGCAGTCCGTGCTGCTGTGCCCCATCGTCCCGGCCAAGCAGTGGTGGGGGTTCGTGGCGTTCGAGGACTGCCAGAAGGCCCGCATCTGGCGCCCGGAGGAGATTTCGCTGCTCAAGTCGCTGGCGCGCGCCGTGGGTGCGTCCGTGCGGCACGCGAACATGCGCTCCTCGCTGTCCCAGGTGCGCACGAACCTCACCAGCGTGCTGCGCCCCGTCGCCGGGGACACCTGAGCCCACCTGTCGTTCACGCCCGGAGGGTTCACCCGGGTCATGGCCGCCCGCCCACCCAGCGGGCGGGAGGGGGCACAAAGGGCAGCTGGGGAGCAATAACGCGGCGGCCCGTTTCTGCTAGCCTCGCCGCCCTGTTCCCCGCCCATGTCCTCGTTCGAGCCCACCGCCATCAGTCGTTCCCGGCCACCTGATCTCATCAGCGGCTACCGCTTGGAGAAGCTCGTCGGAGCGGGCGGCATGGGAGAGGTCCACAAGGCCACCCAGCTGTCGCTCGGCCGCACGGTCGCGGTGAAGCTGCTGAACCCGGAGCTGGCCAAGGATCCGTCGTTCATCGCGCGCTTCCAGAAGGAAGCGGCGGCGCTGGCGACGCTGAGCCATCCCCACGTCGTCTCCATCGTCGACAAGGGGAAGACGGACACCACCTACTACCTGGTGATGGAGTTCGTGGACGGGCCGTCCCTGCGCGAGCTCATGCGCAGCCCGTCCATGGAGACGCCGGTGCTCCTGCGCCGGATGCTCGAGATCTGCCGGGCCATCGAGTACGCGCACGGCCGGGGCGTCATCCACCGCGACCTGAAGCCGGAGAACATCCTGCTGGATCAGCAGGCCGGCGGCATCGCGAAGGTGTCCGACTTCGGGCTGGCGTCCTTCCTGGATGACGCGTCCGCGGCGTCGCGCTTCGCGCTGACGTCCACGCACGTGTCCATGGGGACCATCTCGTACATGGCGCCCGAGCAGCGCGTGGACGCGAAGAGCGCGGACGCGCGGGCGGACATCTTCTCCCTGGGCGTCATCCTCTACGAGACCTTCACCGGCGAGGTGCCGCTGGGCACCTTCGATCCGCCGTCGCGAAAGCGCCCGGGCCTGGACCCGCGCGTGGACGCCATCGTGATGCGGTGCCTCAAGCCGGATCCGGACGAGCGCTATCCGTCGGTGACGGCGCTCATCGCGGACCTGGAGCCGCTGGTCCCCGGCAGCCTGCTGTCCATGCCGCCCCTGCGCCTGACGCGCTGGCAGCGGGCGAAGGCGTCCATGCGCCGCGCCGCGCGCGTGACGGCGCAGACGGCCGCGGGGGTGACGGTGCTGGCCGCCGTGGGCGTGCTGGGCGTGGCGTACAACCGCAGCGGGCAGGTGCGCGTCCAGCCGCCGCTGGCCGGCAAGGCCATCATGTCCGACGAGCTGCGGGACGCGCCCCGCAACGGCCCGGGCCGGGTGGAGGACGTCACCCCGGACAAGCGCCGCGTGACCATGGGCGACGGTCCAGACCTGCCCCAGATGCTGGTGGCCGGCCGCACGCTGAACTTCGAGAACAAGGCCCTCGTCTTCCCTCCCGTGGACGAGGAGAAGAAAGAGTCGCACGTCGGCCGCGCGCGCGTGGACGTGCTGGGCATGGTGGGTGGCGTGGCCCGGCTGACCGCCCGCGTGCGCGCTGAAGCGCCGCCGGCCACGTGGAAGCGCCGCCTGAAGGAGCTCTGGGACGGCCCGCCGCCGGAGCCGGTGGCCTCGCTGGGGCTGATGGGCCGGGACGGCCGCTTCGTCACGCTCGTGCACCACGGCGCGGGCGCGCCGCTGACCCTGGAGTGGTCCCTGGGCGAGCGCGGCGGCGCCATGCTGGGCCTCGCGTCCCCGGAGGGCGACGTGCGGCTGGAGCTGTTCGTCACCGAGGACGGCGTGATGCAGGCCTTCGTCGGCCAGGGGAAGGATCAGCGCCCCATCGCGGAGCCGCTGAACCTGGGCCCGGACTGGCAGGCCCACTTCGGTGAGCCCCCGGTGCCGGCCATCGGCTGCATCGAGGGCACCTGCACCGTGGAAGGGCTCACCTACACGGTGGACAAGCCCGCGCCCGTGACGGAAGGCCCCACCACGCCGGTGGTCGCCGTCCCGCAGCAGCCGCCCCGCACGGTGGCCGCCAACACGGTGCCGGCGAAGGCGGTGGTGGCCAAGAAGCCCGCGCCGCCGCCGCCCCCGGTCAAGCGCCCGCCGGTCAAGGCGGCTCCCGCCAAGCCCGCCCCGAAGCGCCGCTAGGGGACCGGGCGGGGTCGGCGACGAACAACCACCGCAAGGGGAATATGGCCTCTCCGGGGGGATTGCATTATCCCTCGGCTCCCCTATGCGCACCTTCCGCCGCGGCCTGACCGCGCTCGCACTCGTCGCCGGGCTCACCGGCTGCCCCCGGCCCTCCTCCGTCGTCGCGCCCCACGTGCTCGAGTCCGCCGCAGAGCGGGCCGGCCAGGGGGACGCGGAGGCGCGCACGCTCGCGTTCGCGGGCTTCCACGCGTACCTCGTCGCGGGTGACGTGAAGCTCGCGCAGGAGCGCTTCGACGCCGCCGTGAAGAAGGACCCGGGCGACCCGTACGCCCTGGAGGGGCAGGCGCTGCTCGCCCGCCGCAACGGCCAGTCCGACCGCGCGCTCGCCGCGTCGTTGGAGCTGGTGAGGCGCGCCCCCCAGCACCCGGTGGCCGTCATCGCCGCGCGCTACGTGCTGGACCGCGTGGGCACGTCCCGCGCGGAGGACGACGCCATCCTCAAGGGCGTGGACGCGGGACTCGCCGGGGGTGCCCGGGGTGAGACGGCCTACCTGCTGCGCGCCGCGCGCCTGTCCGTGGCCAGCCTGCGCGCGGACACGGCCGCGCAGGCGCTGACGCTCAAGGATCTGGGCGGCGCGAGCGAGGCCACGCTGGTGGGGCCCTTCTCGCCCTTCCACGTCCTGTCCATCGACGAGCCCATCGCGCCGGAGAAGGACGGCTCCTTCGCGGGCCCCTTCACGGGCGCGTACGGCCCGCTGGCGGTGCGCACGGTGCGCTCGCCGGACGGCCGGCTGGACCTGGGCGGCGAGCCCGGCCACGGGGACATGTACGCGCTGGGCATCGACGCGGAGGTGGCGCAGGCCGGCGTGTACGTGCTGCGCACGGTGAGCCAGACGTCGCACCGCGTGCTGATGGACGGCGCGCCCGTGCTGGAGCGCCGCGACTGGGCGCGCACCGCGTCCACGGTGACCGTGCGCGCGCTGGAGCTGCCCGCCGGCAAGCACCGCTTCGTGGTGAAGATGTCCCGCGACAACACCCAGGGCGGCATGTCCTTCGCGCTGGTGAAGGCGGATGGAAGCGCCTCCGGCGTGCGCCTCACCGCCGCCACCGGGCCCGCGCCGCGCTGGAACGCGAGCGCCCCCGGCGACGTGGAGGCCCCGGACATGTACCCGGGCGCGGAGGACCTGGCCCAGGCGCTCCAGGGCGAGGCCGGTGGGACGCTGAGCACCTTCCTCGCGGTGCGCGACGGCCTGTCGCGCGACCTGGACGGCACCCAGCGGCTGATGGCGAAGCTGGAGGCGGCGACGCCCGCGCTGCTCACCCTGCGCGCGGAGCAGGCCGCGCAGGACCGCGCCATCCCGTCCAAGGTGGCGCGAGGCCGGGCCACGCGCGACCTGGAGGCGGCGCTGGCCAAGGACCCGGGCAACGTGCAGGCGCTGCTGTTGCGCGCGGACCTCTTCCTGGATGACGGCCAGCCGGCCACCGCGCTGGACACGCTCAAGACGGCGCGCGACGCGGTGAAGCCCGCGGGCTTCCCGGTGCACATCCTGATGGCCCGCGCCGCGCTGGCGCTGGACGTGGACGCGCAGGCGGAGGTCGCCCTGGCCTCCGCGCTGGAGGCCCAGCCGGGCCTGTGCGAGGCGCTGGGGTTGCAGTACTCGCTGGCCCGCCGCCGCGACGCGGTGGCCCGCACGGACGACCTGGTGAAGGCCCAGGAGGGCTGCCCCGGCGCGGAGGCGCGGCGGGTGGACCACCTGCGCACGCGCGGCGACCTGGACGGCGCGGCGAAGGGCTACGCGCAGCTGCTGTCGCAGGACCCGGACAACCTCACCACCGCCGCGGCGCTCTCCGGCGTCTACGTGAGCCAGCGCCGTTACGACGACGCGGCGAAGGTGCTCCAGGCGCAGGCCGCCGTGTGGCCGCGCAACGCCGAAATCCTCAAGCGGCTGGCGGACGTGCGCGAGTACGCGGGCCAGAACGCGGAGGCGCTGAAGCTGCGCGAGCAGGCGCTCAAGCTGGACGGCACGGACCTGGCGCTGCGCCGCGCGGTGGAGCGCGCGAAGACGGGCAAGGAGGTCCTGGCGGCGTACGCCATCGACGGCAAGGAAGCGCTGAAGGCCTACGAGGCCGCGCCCGTCACCGGCGGCAGCGCGGCGGCGTACGTGCTGGACGCGGCGGCGGTGCAGGTCTTCCCGGACGGCTCGCTCGTCAACCGCATCCACACCATCCAGAAGGCGCTGGAGCAGTCCGGCGTGCAGGAGATCGCGGAGGTGAACATCCCCCGCGGCGCCCAGGTGCTGGCCCTGCGCACGCTCAAGAAGGACGGCCGCGTGCTGGAGCCGGAGAACATCGAGGGCAAGGACACCATGAGCCTGCCGGGCGTGCAGGTCGGTGACTCCGTGGAGGTGGAGTACCTCTTGCCGGAGAGCGACCGCGGCCCCGCGCAGCCGGGCTTCACCGCGTCCGCGTTCTACTTCCAGATCGCCAACCAGCCGAACGCGTGGAGCACGTACACCGTCGTGGCCCCCAAGGGCAGCGGCATGAAGGTGGACGCGCACGGCATGAAGGCGCCGCCGCCGGAGGTGAAGGGCGACGCGGAGGTCTTCCACTACGACGCGCGCCGCGTGCCGCCGTTCATCCCGGAGCCGGACGCGCCGCCCTCTGGCAATGAGTACCTGCCCTTCGTGATGGTGGGCGCGGGCGAGACGGGCAACGACGGCCTGGCGCGCGTGTATGGCGACGCGTTCCAGGACCGGTGGATCCGCACCTCCGAGGTAGAGGCGTTCGCGCGCCAGGCCACCGAGGGCAAGAAGGGGCTGGAGGCGGTGAAGGCGCTGCACGCGGCGGTGATGAAGCGCTTCTCCGGCCGCGACGCGAGCCTCGCGCAGTCCGCGGCCTCCACCGTGGCGCAGGACCGCGGCAGCCGGCTCACCGTGATGAAGGCGGGCCTGGAGACGCTGGGCATCCCGTCGCGCATCGCGGCCATCCGCACCTTCAACACGGACCCCGCGCCCTACCTCTTCCCGGCGGACGCGCTGTTGCCCTACGCGGCGCTGCGCGTGGAGGTGCCGGGAGAAGAGCCGGTGTGGCTGGACACGTCCGTGCGCTTCGGCCCCTTCGGTGAACTGCCGGAGGCCGCCATGGGCGAGCGCGAGGCGTACCTGCTGCCGGAGCCGGGCAAGCCCCTGCAGAAGGTGAAGACGCCGGCGCTCAAGCCGCGCGCGGGCAAGGACGTGAAGCTCACCCTGGAGCTGGGCGCCGACGGCAGCCTCAAGGGCCAGGGCGAGGAGACCTACTCCGGCTTCGAGGCCGCCCAAATCGCCGAGGCCTTCGAGCAGCTCTCCGCGGAGAGCCGCAACCAGGCGCTCCAGGGCGCGGTGTCGCGCTACTTCGGCGGCGCGGAGCTGTCCTCCGTGAAGCTGGAGCGCCAGGAGGCCGTGGGCGCGCCCTTCGTGCTGCGCTACGCGTTCACCGTGCCGCGCTTCGGGCGCATGGAGGGCGACAGCCGCATGGCGCTGGCCCCCCTCACCTTCCCCGCCCTGCTGGGCCGGCGCTACGTGCAACTGTCCACGCGCACCACGCCGCTCTACATCGACGACACGGAGGCCAGCCGCACCCACGTCTCCGTCACCCTGCCCCAGGGCTGGAAGCTCAGCGACCCGCAGGCGGGCCTGAAGGTGGACAGCCAGTTCGGCCACTACACCCGGACGGAGAAGCAGGACGGGCGCACGCTCAGCATCGCGGAGACCTTCAGCCTGCCCCGCGCCCGCGTCTCCCCGGCGGAGTACGAGAAGTTCTCCGCCTTCGCCGGTGACGTGGACCTGCTCCAGGTGCGCGAGCTGTTCCTCGTGAAGCAGTAGTCCCCGCGCGGCCGCCGCGCATCACGTCAGTGGTGCGCGGAGCCGGGCTCGGCCGCCTGCCTAGGGCTGCTGGAAGATGGCGACGGTGGACGTGCCGTCCTCGCCGATGTAGCCGCGGTACATGCCGCTGGAGTTGAAGGGCGTGGCCACGTGGCCCTGCCGGTCCATGGCGATGACGCCGCCCTCACCGCCGGCCTTCACCAGCACGTCGTTGATGACGTGGTTGGCGGCCTCCGGCAGCGGGAGCTCCTGGTACTCGACGCGGGCGCAGATGTCGCGCGCCACCGTGTAGCGGATGAAGAACTCGCCGTGGCCCGTGGCGGAGACCGCGCAGCGCTCATCCGCGTAGGTGCCCGCGCCGATGATGGGCGCGTCCCCCACCCGGCCGAAGCGCTTGTTCGTCATTCCGCCCGTGGATGTGCCCGCCGCGAGGTTGCCCTCCATGTCCAACGCGACAGCGCCTACCGTGCCGAACTTGTGGTCCCCCGTGATGGGGTCCACGCCCGGCGTCAGCGATGAGCCCGCGGGGGGAGCCTCCTTCGCCTTCTCCTGCTCCAGCGCGCGCTGGAGGCCCTGCCAGCGCTCCTCCGTGTAGAAGTACTTCGCGTCCACCAGGGGCATGCCCTGGGACTGGGCGAAGGCCTCCGCGCCGTCGCCCACCATCATCACGTGCGGCGACTTCTCCATCACCAGGCGCGCCAGGTCGATGGGGTTCTGGATGTGGTGGACGCCCGCCACCGCGCCGGCCATGCGCGTCTTGCCGTCCATCACGGCCGCGTCCAGCTCGTTCACGCCGTCGTGGTTGAACACCGCGCCCTTGCCGGCGTTGAAGTACGGCGAGTCCTCCATCACGCGGATGGCCGCCGTCACGGCGTCCATGCTGCGTCCGCCCTTCGCCAGCACCGCGTGCCCCGCCTGGAGCGCCTGCGTGAGCGCGGCGCGCATCGCGGCCTCGCGCTCCGGGGTCAGGTTCTCACGCGAGATGACGCCCGCGCCGCCGTGGATGACCAGGCCCCACCTGGGCTTCACGCGCGGGGCCTCGTCCGTGCGCAGGGCGGCCTCGTCACGCGCGGCGCCCGCCTGCGACGACGTGGCGCAGCCCAGCGGGGCCAGGAGCAGCGCGGTGCTCGCCAGCAGGCCGCGGTGCAGCCGGGAAGGGAACGAGGGGGACATGCCGTGCGCCTCCAGAAGGGAAACCCTTTCGTAAAGCTGTTCCCCAGGGGCGTCCAGCGCCGCCGCGTGCCGCGCCGCACCACGCCTCCGGAGGGCGTCACCCCAAGCGCCTGCCTGCCCGCCTGCCCTCTGCTTCCCCTCCCGGAAGGGCATGTGCACCGTGCAGGTTCGGGTTGTAGGGCAGGGCTGGACATCGGGAGGACGGGGCAATGAAGAAGCTGAAGGGGATGCGGGTGGCCGTGCTGGCGGCGGATGGCTTCGAGCAGGTGGAGCTGACGCGGCCGGTGAAGCGCCTGGAACGCGAGGGCGCGCACGTCACCATCGTCTCCCTCCACAAGGGCCGCATCCGGGGCATGAACCTGCTGGTACCCGGCCGCAAGGTGCGCGTGGACGCCACGCTGCGCGACGTGAAGGCCGCGGACTTCGACGCGCTGCTGTTGCCCGGCGGCTTCATGAACCCGGACTTCCTCAGGCAGAGCGCCCTGGCGCTGGACTTCGTGAAGGACGCGGACCTGCTGGACATGCCCATCGCGGTCATCTGCCACGGGCCGTGGCTGCTCGCGTCGGCGGGGCTGCTGGAGGGCCGTCACCTGACGTCCTGGCCGGGCATCCGCAACGACATGGAGAACGCGGGCGCGCACTGGACGGACGAGCCCGTGGTGCGCGACGGCAACTGGGTGTCCAGCCGGGGGCCGCACGACCTGCTCGCCTTCGAGCACGCCATGGTGGAGCTGCTCGCGGAGCGCATGTCGCCCGCCATCGAGCGCCGCACCCCGGCGGAAGCCGCGCCGCGCTGGCCCCGGTGGCTCGCGGGAGGCCTGGCCGCAGCGGCCACGCTGGGCCTGGTCGCACGCGGCCGGAAGGCGCTGGCCTAGCTCACATCCAGCCCAGCTGGAGCCGCGCGACGTCCGTCATGCGGCTCTGGTCCCACTGCGGCTCCCAGACCAGCTCCACGTTCGCTTCCTTCACGCCGGGGAGCGCGGACACCTTGGAGCGCACGTCCTCCACCAGCACCTGGCCCATGCCGCAGCCGGGCGCCGTGAGCGTCATCTCGATGTCCACGCGCTGGCCGCCTTCGTCCAGCGGCGTGGCCTTGCACGCGTACACCAGGCCCAGCTCCACGATGTTCACCGGGATCTCCGGGTCGTAGACCGTGCGCAGCTGCTCCCAGACCTGTTCCTCGTGAAACTCGCCGGGCGTGACGGACTCCTCCGCCGGCTTCTCCTTGGCGGCGTACTCCTCGCCCAGCACGTCCGCGTTCTTCTGGTCGATGCGGAACAGCTGGCCGTACGGGTCCTGCACGGTGACGTTGCCGCCCAGCGTCTGCACCACCGTCAACTCCGAGCCCGCCGGCAGCAACACCTTGTCCCCGCTGGGGATGAGCATCGCGTCCACGTCGCGCTCGATGACCGTCATCGCGCCTCGCATGACCCCTCCCTACTCCGTCGACACCGACGTGGAGCGGCCATCCAGCGCCGCGTTCAGCGTGTGCCACGCCAGGCTCGCGCACTTCACCCGGGCCGGGAACTCGCTCACGCCCGACAGCACCGCGAGCTTGCCCAGGGACTCCACGTCCACCTTGTCCGGGCCTTCCGTCACCAGCGTGTGCACGCGCTCGAAGAGCGCCTGGGCCTCTTCCCGCGTCTTGTCCTTCACCGCGCCCGTCATCAGCGACGCGGACGCCTTGGAGATGGCGCACCCCTGGCCCTGGAAGCCGATGTCGCGGATGACGCCGTCCTCCAGCTTGAGCGTCACGGAGAGCTGGTCGCCGCACAGCGGGTTGTAGCCCTCCGCCGCGCAGGTGGCGCCCTCCACCACCCGGAAGTTGCGCGGGCGCTTGGAGTGCTCCAGCACCACCTCCTGGTACAGGTCCTTGAGGTCCGAGCTCACGCGAACACCTCCCTCACCTTGTTCAAGCCCTTCACCAGCGCGTCCACGTCCTCCGGCGTGTTGTAGAGCGCCAGCGACGCGCGCGCCGTGGCCGCCACCCCGAAGCGCTGCATCAGCGGCTGGGCGCAGTGGTGCCCGGTGCGGATGCAGATGCCCTCCTGGTCCAGGATGGTCCCCACGTCGTGCGGGTGGACGTCCTCCAGCGTGAACGACAGCACGCCCGTCTTGTGCGGCGCCGTGCCAATGAGCTTCAGCCCCGGCACGGCCTGGAGCGCCTGCGTCGCGTACGCGAGCAGCCACTGGTCGTGCTGGGACACGTTCTGCATGCCCACGGACTCCAGGTAGCGGATGGCCGCGGCCAGCCCCACCGCGCCCGCCATGTCCGGCGTGCCCGCCTCGAAGCGGTGCGGCACGCGGTTGTAGACGGTCTTCTCCATCGTCACGGAGAGGATCATGTCCCCGCCGCCCTGGTACGGCGGCAGCGACTCCAGCATGGCCAGCTTGCCGTACAGCACGCCGATGCCCGTGGGCCCGAAGAGCTTGTGCCCGCTGAAGGCGTAGAAGTCACAGCCCAGGTCCTGCACGTCCACCGGGAAGTGCGTCACCGACTGCGCCCCGTCCACCAGCACCGGGATGTTCCTGGCGTGCGCCTTGGCCACCAGCTCCTTGATGGGATTGACGGAGCCCAGCGCGTTGGACACGTGCGTAATCGCCAGCAGGCGCGTCTTCTCCGTGAGCAGCGCGTCCACGGTGTCCATGCGCAGCGCGCCGGACTCGTCCACGGGGATGACGCGCAGCTTCGCGCCCGCCGCGTCGCACACCATCTGCCAGGGCACGATGTTGGAGTGGTGCTCCATGGCGGAGATGAGCACCTCGTCACCCGGGCCCACGTGCTTGCGGCCGTAGGTGGCGGCCACCAGGTTGATGGCCTCCGTGGTGCCGCGCACGAAGATGACCTCGCGCACGTCCTTGGCGTGGATGAAGCGGCGCACCGTCTCGCGCGCGTCCTCGAAGGCCTGCGTGGCGCGCTCGGAGAGGATGTGCACGCCGCGGTGCACGTTGGCGTTGTCGTGCGTGTAGTAGCGCGTGATGGCGTCCAGCACCGCCTGCGGCTTCTGCCCCGTGGCGGCGCTGTCCAGGTACACCAGCGGCCGGCCCCGCACCTCCTGCCGGAGGATGGGGAAGTCCGCGCGCACCCGCGCCAGGTCGAATCCAGGCCCGCTCATCCCATCACCTCCGCCGTCCCCGGCAGCTTCTCCGCGAGCAACGCCTCCACCCGCGCGCGCACCGGCCCTTCCGGCACCGCGCGCACCAGCTCGCTCGCGAACGCCTGCGTCAGCATCCGCTCCGCGTCCACCTTCGGGATGCCGCGCGAGCGCAGGTAGAACAGCGCGTTGTCATCCAACCGGCCCACCGCCGTGCCGTGGGCGCACTTCACGTCGTCCGCGAAGATCTCCAGCTGCGGCCGCGCGTCCACCTGCGCGCCCTCGGAGAGCAGCAGGTTGCGGCTCTGCTGGGACGCGTCCGTCTTCTGTGCGTCCTCGCGCACGCGGATCTTCCCGTGGAAGGTGCCGCGCGCGCGGTCGTCCAGCACGCCCTTGTACAGCTCGCGGCTGGAGCAGTGCGGCACCGCGTGGTCCAGGTCCGTGCGGTTGTCCAGGTGCTGCGTGCCCCGGCCCACGAACAGGCCGTTGAGCACGCACTCGCCGCCCTCGCCCGCGAAGGCCGCGTGCACTTCGTTGCGCGCAAGCAGCCCGCCAAAGGAGAACGCGTGCGACTGGAAGCGGCTGTCGCGCCCCTGCCGCGAATACAGCCCGCCCAGGTGCAGCGCGCTGTCGCCCTCCGTCTGGAGCTTGAAGTGGCGCAGGCTGGCGTTGTCCCCCAGCGACACCTCCGTCACCGCGTTGGTGAACGTCGCGCCTGTACCCAGGCCCGCGTACGTCTCCACCAGCGTGGCCTCGCTGCCCTCGCCCGCCACCACGACGATGCGCGGGCTGGCCAGCACCGGCCCGTCACCGCCTCGCGCGAGGAACAGCAGCTGCACCGGAACCTCACTCAAGGCCCGGGGCGCGAGCGTGAGCAGCGCGCCCTCTTCCAAGAGCGCCGCGTTGAGCGACGTGAAGGCATGCGCGGACGGCCGGGAGAACTGGCCCAGCGTCTCCTGGAGCAGCACGCCGTCCTCACGCAGCGCCTGAGACAGCGGCTTGAGCACCACGCCGCGAGGCAGGCCGGAGAGCACCGACAGCGCGGGCACGAAGCGCCCGTCCACGAACACGAGCCTCGGGCCGGGCAGCGCCAGCCGCGCCACCGCCTGCGCCACGTCGTCGCCCGCGGACACGTTGCTCACGGGCTGGAACGGGTGCGACGACAGCGTGGCCACGGGCGTGTACTTCCACTCCTCGTCCTTGGACGTGGGCAGGCCGCGCGCCTGGAACCGGCTCAGGCCCTCTTCACGAAACGCCTGGAGCCACGCGGGAGCGTCCCCGCGGGCCTGGAAGGCCCGGGCCACCTCCACGTAGTGGGACGCGCTCATGGCCGGGCCTCCTTCGCCTTGCCGGCCCCCTCCGCGCCAATCCAGCCGTAGCCCTTCTCCTCCAGCTCCAGCGCCAGCTCGCGTCCGCCCGAGCGCACGATGCGGCCCGCCGCCATCACGTGCACGCGGTCCGGCACGATGTAGTCCAGCAGCCGCTGGTAGTGGGTGATGACGACCATCGCCCGGTCCTTCGAGCGCAGCGCGTTCACCCCGCCCGCAACGATGCGAAGCGCATCGATGTCCAGGCCGGAGTCCGTCTCATCCAGCAGCGCCAGCCGGGGCTGGAGCACCGCCATCTGGAAGATCTCGTTGCGCTTCTTCTCTCCGCCGGAGAAGCCCTCGTTCACGGAGCGGTTCATGAACGCCGCGTCCAGCTGCACGAGCTTCGCCTTCTCCTTGGCCAGGGAGAGGAAGTCCATCGCGTCCAGCTCTTCCTCGCCCTTGGCGCGGCGCTGCGCGTTGAGCGCCGTGCGCAGGAAGTGCAGGTTGCCCACGCCCGGAATCTCCACCGGGTACTGGAAGCCCAGGAACACGCCCGCCTTCGCGCGCTCCTCCGGCGGCGTGCCCAAGAGGTCCTTGCCGTCGAACCGCACGGAGCCCTTCGTCACCTCGTACGTCTCACGCCCCGCCAGCACGCCCGCGAGCGTGCTCTTGCCGGAGCCGTTGGGCCCCATGATGGCGTGCACTTCACCGGCACCGACTTCCAGATTGATGCCCTTGAGGATGTCCTTGCCAGCCACGCGGGCATGCAGGTCCTGGATGCTCAATAGCGACGCCATCACCCCACGCTCCCTTCCAGGCTCACGCCCAGCAGCTTCTGCGCCTCCACGGCGAACTCCATGGGCAGCTCCTTGAAGACCTGCCGGCAGAAGCCGTTCACGATCATCGACACCGCGTCCTCCTGCGAGATGCCGCGCTGCCGGCAGTAGAAGAGCTGGTCCTCGCCAATCTTCGACGTGGAAGCCTCGTGCTCCACCTGCGCGGTCGCGTTCTTCACCTCGATGTACGGCAGCGTGTGGGCGCCGCACTCGTCGCCCAACAGGAGCGAATCGCACTGCGTGTAGTTGCGTGCGTTCGCCGCGCTCTTGAGCACCTTCACCAGGCCCCGGTACGTGTTCTGCCCGCGGCCCGCGGAGATGCCCTTGGACACGATGGTGGACCGGGTGTTCTTCCCGATGTGCACCATCTTCGTGCCCGTGTCCGCCTGCTGCCGGTGGTTGGTGAGCGCCACCGAGTAGAACTCGCCCACCGAGTCATCCCCCTTGAGGATGACGCTGGGGTACTTCCACGTAATCGCCGAGCCCGTCTCCACCTGCGTCCACGAAATCTTGGCGCGCTGGTGCGCGATGCCGCGCTTGGTGACGAAGTTGTAGATGCCGCCCTTGCCTTCCGCGTCGCCCGGGTACCAGTTCTGCACCGTGCTGTACTTGATGGACGCGCCGTCCAGCGCCACCAGCTCCACCACCGCCGCGTGCAGCTGGTTGGTGTCGCGCATGGGCGCGGTGCAGCCCTCCAGGTAGCTCACGGAGGCGCCTTCGTCCGCGATGAGCAGCGTGCGCTCGAACTGGCCCGTGTCCGCCGCGTTGATGCGGAAGTACGTGGACAGCTCCATGGGGCACTTCACGCCCTTGGGCACGTAGCAGAACGAGCCGTCGCTGAAGACCGCGGAGTTGAGCGCCGCGAAGAAGTTGTCGGAGAAGGGCACCACCGTGCCCAGGTAGCGCTCCACCAGCTCCGGGTGCTCACGCACCGCTTCGGAGAACGAGCAGAAGATGACGCCCGCCTTGTAGAGCTTCTCCCGGAACGTGGTGGCCACCGACACGGAGTCGAAGACGGCATCCACCGCGACGTTCTGCAGGCGCTTCTGCTCCTCCAGCGGGATGCCCAGCTTCTCGTAGGTGCGGAGGATTTCCGGGTCGACCTCCGACAGGCTGTCCTTCTTCGGCTTCTGCTTGGGCGCCGAGTAGTAGCGGATGGCCTGGTAGTCGATGGGGTGGTACTTCACCGCCTGCCACGAGGGCTCCTTCAGCGTGAGCCAGTGGCGGTACGCCTTCAGGCGCCACTCCAGCATGAAGGCCGGCTCGTTCTTCTTCGCGGACAGGACGCGGATGACGTCCTCGTCCAGGCCGGGCGGCAGCGTGTCCGCCTCCACCTGCGTGACGAAGCCGGCCTGGTAGCCCTTGCGCGTCAGCTCCTGGAGGGTTTCGGTGGTGCTCATGAACGGACTCCCGTAGCGGAAGGAGGAGCGCCGAGGGACGCCGGCAGGCCCAGGCCCACCAGGCGCTCCGGCATGCGGGGCGCGGGCGCGCGCAGGTCCGCGAGCGTCAGCTTCCCCAGCGCCTCCTGGATGGCCTGGTTGATCAGCCGCCAGTGGCCCCGCACCTGACAGACGGACTCCAGCTCACAGGGCCCGGCGGGCTTGCCCTGGTGCTGGCCACACTCCGTGAGGGACACCGGCCCCTCCAGCGCGGACACCAGCTCCGCCAGGGAGATGGCCTCCGCCGGACGCGCCAGGCCGTAGCCGCCGCTCGCCCCCCGGTGCGACACCACCAGGCCCGCCTGCAACAGGCCCTTCAGGACCTTGCTCGCGGACGGAAGCGAGACACGCGTGCGCGCCGCCAGCTCTCGCGTGGTCCGGGTCTCCCCGTCCGCGCGCGCCAGCTCGGCCATCAGCACGATGCCGTAGTCGGTCATCTTGCTCATCCGGAGCATGAGTGGGTGTCTCCTCAGGGCTGTCCGCGGGCCCCATGCCCGCGACGGTCTCTTATGTAATGTGGACCGCCGCAGTCCACATTCAAATCGGGCCACAACGGGCTAGGGTGGGGCCGTCCGCTTTTTGAGTCTGACTCCCCCTCGAGGAGCCCTACCGATGCGCCGTCCCCTCCCCCTCCTGCTCACCGCGCTGGCCCTGGCCCTGGTGGGTTGTGAGAAGAAGTCCGCTCCGGCCCCCGCGCCCGCGCCCGCCACGCAAGCAGGCAGCGCCACCACGGCCCCGCCGGGGCCTCCGCCGGAGGGCTCCATCCTCATTGGCGAGGTGGGCAGCCTCACCGGCTCCGAGGCCACCTTCGGCATCTCCGCGCGCAACGGCATCGACCTGGCGCTGCAGGAGGCCAACGCCGAGGGCGGCGTGCGCGGCCAGAAGCTGGTGGTGCGCGTCTACGACAGCCAGGGCCGGCCGGAGGAAGGCGCCCAGGCCGCCACGCGGCTCATCGCGCAGGACAGGGTGGTGGCGCTCTTGGGCGAGGCCGCGTCGTCCGTGTCCATGGCCATGGCGGACAAGGCGCAGGCGGCGAAGGTGCCCATGATTACGCCCACCTCCACCAGCCCGGAGGTGACGAAGAAGGGCGACTACATCTTCCGCGTCTGCTTCATCGACCCGTTCCAGGGCCTGGTGATGGCGAAGTTCGCGCGGGAGAACCTGAAGCTGTCCAAGGTGGCGGTGCTCACGGACAACAAGAGCGCCTTCTCCGTGGGGCTGGCGGACGTCTTCAACCAGAAGTTCAAGGAGTTCGGCGGCACCATCGCCGGCAACGAGAGCTACTCCAAGGGCGACACGGACTTCCGCGCGCAGCTGACGTCCATCAAGAACATGAAGCCGGAGGCGGTGTTCGTCCCGGGCTACTACACGGACGTGGGCATCATCGCCAGGCAGGCCCGTGAAGTCGGCCTGCGCGTGCCGCTGCTGGGCGGTGACGGCTGGGACTCCGACAAGCTGTACGAGCTGGGCGGCTCCGCGCTGGAGGGCAGCTACTTCTCCAACCACTACTCGCCGGACAACCCGGACCCCGTCGTGCAGAACTTCCTGAAGAAGTACAAGGCCGCCTACGGCAGCGTGCCGGACAGCGTGGCGGTGCTGGCGTACGACGCCGCGCGCCTGCTGGTGGACGCGATGAAGCGCGCGCCGGATACGTCAGGCCCCGCGCTGCGTGACGCCATCGCGGCGACGAAGGACTTCCCGGGCGTGGCGGGCACCATCAACCTGGACGCCAACCGCGACGCGGTGAAGCAGGCCGTGGTGATGAAGGTGCACGACGGCAAGGCGGTGTTCGTCACCACCGTGAAGCCTTGAAGGCAGCGCGCTGCTCTCTCCGGCCGCCCGTCCCCGCTGTCAGGGGATGGGCGACTGGATGACGTAGTAGACGGAGTGGAAGTACTTGTGCAGGGCGTTGATGAGGGCGACGAGGAAGGGCCAGCCGAACACGGTGAACCCGAAGAACGCCGCGATCACGACGCTGTACTCCACCATCGCCTGGCCCCGGGCCAGCTGACGCGGCTCACCGCGCTTCATCGCGCCCCTCCTTCTGCTCCCGCCGCGACGCGTCCCGGCCCGCGGCTTCATCGCGGCACTCATTGACGCACTGGTCGCGTGCCTTGCCACACTCCGTGGCGCAGGAGGGCGCGCCCTTGGGGCCCGCGTACTTCGTGCAGATGGTCTTGCACTGCTTGGCGTCCTCCTCGCAGCGCTTGAGGCACGAGGGCAGGCCCGCCTGCGCCACCGGCCCCGCCAGCACCACCGCGGAGGCCAGCGCGGCCTGGACCCAGTTCATGAAGTGCTTCATCACGGACTCCCTTCGCCCCGTTCCGGGGCGGCATTGCCTCGCTGCATCAGCGACAGGTTGAACTCCACGCCCGGCTGCAGCAGCTGGGGGCGGCGCAGGCTCAGCTGGCCCCGCATGCCCTCGTGACTGACGTCGAAGGCCACCACCTCGCCCTGCCCTTCCGAGGACGGCCCCATCTGCCAGCCCCGGGAGCGCAGCGTGTCGCGCCACGCGGACTCCGCCTCCACCAGCGTGCCCTCCGTGGAGGTGCCGGCCACCTGGTACTGGGTGAACCCCTCCAACCGCAAGGTGAGCAGCTGCGGGTCCACCACGGTCATGGGGATGGGCAGCCAGGGGGGCAGCGGCCGCTTGTTGCCGATGGCCGGGGCCACCTGCCCCGCTGACACGAACACCATGCTCTCGCCGTCCTGGTACAGCACCGACACCAGCCGGACCTCTTCACTCACCGGGCTCCAGTAGCCCACGTAGCCGCCGTTCTCCCCGTAGTCGTCCTGCAGCACGGGCAGGCCCTTCTCCAGGAGCAGCTTCCGGTAGTGCTCCAGCACCTGCCGGGGCTTGTCCTTCGTGGTGAACCAGGCCACGGCGATGGGCGCGTCCGGGCCCAGGTAGTCCGCGGCCAGCACCTCCGGACGGCGGGTCGCGTTCGGGTAAGGCGGGAAGTGCACCAGCGCCCGCGCGAGGATGGCCTCCTCCGCGGGCGAGCGCTTGTTCGAGGGCGGGGAGGGGAACTCCGCGTTCGCGCGGACCTCCGCCGCCTCCAGCTCCGTGGGCGCATTGCCGTAGATGACGTCCTCCATGGCGACGCCCAGGAGGGCCCCCACCACCGCGACCGCCACCAGCAGGGCCGCGGCCCGGCCCACCCACCTCGAACGCTCCGACGACATCAGCAGGACTCGGCGTTCTTGCAGCCCATGTAGTTGTTGCCCCGGTCCTTCAAGGTCTTCTCCGGCGCGTTGCGGTCCCAGTCCCGCCACTCGGTGTTGAAGTAGTACTCGTTGTCGCCGGCCTGCTTGATCTTCTCGGACGGGTTGCCCGTGCCCGTCTGCGGCTTGATGGCGACGTTGGGCGTGCGCGGGTTGTCCCCGAGCTCGAGCGAGCCGCCCAGGGAGACCGGGGAGACGAGGGGTCCCACGAGCGCGGGGCTGAGCAGGTTGTTGCTCATCGCATCGGAGAAGAACTCGGTGGCGGCGGCGCTCATGAGGCCGAAGCCGACGTTCGCGAGGTTCGTGTAGACGTTCGTCACGCGCTTGTAGAAGTCGCCGCTGCCACCGCCGAGCCCGCCCTTCTGGCCCGGGCGGATGCTCACGTCGTCGTTGATGGCCCAGGGGTCGGTGATGATGGACATCTGCTCCCAGGGCAGCAGGTAGGCGCTCGTACTGTCGCTGCCACTGGCCTGACCGTGGACGCTGCCCCCCTTGTCCTGCATGGTCTTGGCGAGGGGCTTCTTGGAGAACTCCGAGAAGGTGTTCTCGTTCAGCATGTAGTTCTGCACGCCGATGCGTCCGTTGCACTTGATGAGCCCGCCGTGGTTGAACTCATCCGCGAAGTCACTCTCGATGAGGATCCCCATCAGGCCCACCTGCTTGTCGGGGCCCGTGCACTCCACCTGCTGGGCGCCCGGGTTGAGCCAGCAAGGGTGGGCGGTCAGCGCGGCGTGCTCGTGGTGCGCCTCCGTCTGGCAGTCGCGCGCCTTGTCCCCATCCATCGTGTAGTCGTCCACGCCGGATTCATGGTCGCAGTACATCTGGCGCGCGTAGCCCTGCACCTGGCTGAAGTTGCCGTATTCCCCACCGCCCCCGCTCATCGCCCAGTCCTGGATGGTGTAGTCCCAGACCGTCGCCACCACCGCCTCCTGGGCGTCCAGCGCGTAGCGCAGGAGGTCGTCCAGGAAGAGGGCGTAGAGGAAGATGGGGATGAAGGCGATCATGCTCAGGGCCATCTCCACCGAAGCCGCGCCCCGGGCCCTGCGCGAAAGGAATGAGCGGTTCATAGGGCGAGGTCCTTGGCCACGGCGATCTGCGCGGCGTCCGCGTTGCCGGCGGCGCCCAGCACCTTGGCCACCTCCTCCGCCTTGAACGGGTGCAGCTTCGCGCGCCAGAAGGGGTTGAAGAGGTTGGGCTGCTCCTGCCAGCCGCCCTGCCCCAGCCGGTGGTAGTAGACGAGCGCCTTGGACACCGCCGCGCCCTCGTCCGCCGCGAGCGTCAGGGTGCCGGTGCCCTGCTCGCCGTGCGTGAAGTTGAGGGTCGCCGACGAGGTCAGCTCCCAGGGGGCCTGCTGGAGGTTCCCCGAGCGCAGGCTCTTGGTGACGTAGCTGTAGACGCGCGCCTGGCCGTAGTCCGCGTCCGCCTTCGGGTTGCCCCGGAACTTCATGAAGCAGTTGCTCTGCGGGATGCAGGAGAGCAGCGCCTTGGAGGCCACCTGCTTGAACTCGTGCTTGTCCTTGTGGCCCTGCTTCGGGCTGTGGCCACCGCCGCTCTCGTCGCTGTAGACCTCCGCGTCGAAGGGCATGTACGGCCCGATACCGTGGCGCCACTGGTTCATCATGGCGCCACCGTCCTCGCGCGAGACCACGGTGGTGCCCTGGATGCCCACGCCGCCCACGGGGTTCCAGTCCTTCTTGCCCTTCCCGATGCTCGCCGCGCTCTTCATGATGAAGGGGATGGGGGCGTGGATGCCCTCGCCGGGGATGTCGCTGATCAGCTCCTGCAGGAAGGTGGGGTGCAGGGTGAGGGGGAAGATGAGCGCCCCCGCGTCGCGGGTCGCCGGCCAGCCGGGGCGGGAGGCGTTGGCGATCTCCGTCATCGTCTTCTGGACCGCGACCTGCTTGGCGTTGGGCTCACCGCCCATGCACGGCATGCCATCCACCACGCAGTTGAACTCGTTGGCGTTCATGCCGCCCACGGCGCCCGCGATGTTGGAGGCGCCCTTCGCGTTCCACTCCGTCAGCTCCTTCAAGCCGCTGGAGGTGCCGCTGGTGACCGCCGCGACGACCTTGGCGTGCGTGGCGATCTGGGAGCCGTTGACGGCCTGGATGAGCTTCTGCAGGTGCTTGGTCGTGTCCTCGAAGGGGCCGTCCAGGTCCTTGATGTTGTCCGCGTACGTCTTGGCCTTCTTGGAGTACTTGTTGGCGACCTTGATGGCTTCGATGGCGTCCTTGCAGTGCTGGATGCAGGGAGGCCAACAGGCGAAGCACTCCAGGAACTCCATGCCCATGATGACGTAGAAGTTGTTCTGCGACGCCTTGAGCATGCCGTAGGTCAGGCTGGCCGTGGACATGTACGCGTGCATGCTGGTCATCGCCACGAAGGAGGCGGCGATGGCCCGGTTGCTGACCGCGTAGTAGTTGAGGGCTCGCGCCTCCAGGACGGCCATGGAGTAGGCCATGGTGTCGCTGTGCTGCTGCAGGTTGATCTTCTGCCGCAGCGCGTGGCTGAGGTTGAAGCTCAGCATCACCATCAGCGCCAGCACCAGGAAGGCCAGGCACGCCAGGACCATGGACTGGCCCCGGGCGCGGCGCCGGCGGCGGTGCGGGGGACGCGGTGCGGCCGCTTCTACTCCTGGAACGAGAAGAGGCATGTGTTGTCCTTCGGCAGCTTGTTCTTGCCCAGGTAGAGATTGGACTGCATCCGCATGGTGTAGGTGGCCCGGATGGGCACCACGTAGACCTTCTGACCCGCCGCCGTGTCGTAGTCGCCCATGTCTTTATCGATGTAGGCCTGGCGGGTGGTGTCTCCCTGCTTGCCCAACCGGATGACGTAGGGCAGCTCCTTCGCGCGCGCGATGTTGTAGATGACGACGTCCGCGAACGGGATGACCATGCGGTAGTTGAACGTGAGCTGGATGCGCAGCTTGGAGCGCTGGCTGTCCTTCCAGTCGCCGGAGCTGGTGATCTTCTCCGGGTTGTCGAAGTCCACCTCGCCGGAGGCGCCCCCCAGGTCACCCTCCACCGGACCGCAGATGGTGACCTTGGCGTACGGGATGTTGGTGGCCGTGATCCGGTTCGTCATCACCTCCGGCCACATCCACTTCTGCTGGAAGTCCGCCGCGCTGTTCACCGTCATCATGCTTTCGGTGCCGCCGCTGCCGCGGCTGATCATGGGCAGCAGCACCGCCAGCGCGGCGCGCTCCATCTTCTTCACGTCCGCGTTGTGGAGGGCGCCCGCGCGCACCGCCTTGTAGGCGGCGTACTTCGCCATCAGGCGGGCCTGGTGCATGAGGCCCAGCTGGAGCGTGCCCAGGATGAGGAACACGAAGAGTGGGAGGACGATGGCCGTCTCCACCGCTACCTGGCCTGATTGTCGTCTGTCCCGCATGTGCGGCCCCTGGATGCGCATGAGGTAGGTGTTCTACCGACTGATTACCGCCAGCTTCCATCCCGGCGCAACCCGCCGGGCATCCGCCAAGTGGCCGTGCCGTGGAGGCCGCCTCCTGTACTGGCGGACACTTCAAACGCGGAAGAACGGCGATGCTTGACGCCACGGGGGCCGCGTGATTCGGAGGGGGCGAGGCGTGGACGACGGCTTCCCGTGGGAGGTAGCGGATGAACTGGCGCAGGACTCGGCTCGTGGGATTGATGGCGACGTTGGTGCTGGCGGCATGCAGCGGCTGCAGCGACAAGGGTGACGGCGGCGACGACGATGATGACGACGGTCAGAACACCGGCGACACCAACCGCCCCGGTTTCGCTTCGAGCGACAAGCGCCCGGAGGGGGTGCCCTTCGCGCTGCCCGCGGGCCTGGAGCTGGTGGAGCCCATCCCCGGCATCGACATGTTCAAGTTGGAGGACTGCCGGGACGAGGACGAGACCGAGCCGCCCAAGGAGCATGGCAGCGGTGACCTGGTGCAGTTGTGCCTGAACTTCCGCAACAACACCGGCGCGCCCATCACCGTCGAGTTCCCGCCGGGCATCATCTTCGAGTCGGAGACCACCGACACCCAGCACGGCATCCTCGTGCAGAGGGCGTCCATCGTGGTGCCCGCGAAGCCGGTGTCCTACAAGCTGCTGTACCTCTACTGCCTGAACAACTCGCGCAGTGGGAGCGGCCCGAGTTCCCGCTACCGCAAGGGTCCCGTGACCCAGTACGCGGACTTCAAGGAACTCTTCGCGCTCCTGGAGAACAAGAAGATCCCCACGAAGCTGACGCCTGAACTGCAGCAGGCCGTCTACCACCTGACCCGGAACGAGGGCCTGTCCGCCAGCGACCGGTCCTACATCAACTCGCTGCCGAACAAGTAGGTCGCGTCCAGGCGGCCGGGGCACGGGGGCGGAAGTCCCCTGCCCCACCGTCAGCGCCGCCGGGCGATGTCCTGGATGAGCTCCACGTAGCGGCGCTGCTTGGGGTTCAACTTGAAGGCCTTGCGCAGGGCATCCTCCGCGAGCGCCCACTGGCCCTCGCCCCGGGCCACGTCGCCCAGGAAGGCCCAGCCCTCCTCCAGACCGGGCTCCTGGCGCGTCAGCTCCTGGAGTTCCTGGAGGGCCAGCCGGCCGTGCGCCTCCGGCTTCATGAGGTAGCGCGCCCAGGCGCGGTGGGCCTGGTACAGCGGCCGGGGGTCGATGTCGCAGGCGTATTCGAAGTACTCGAAGGCGCCCGCGAAGTTGCGCGCCTCCAGGCGCCGCTTGGCCTCGTCGAACTGGGTGGTGGCGTCCAGCAGGTCCGTGCGGATGCGGAACTGCTCCGCGGTGGAGGGGCGGCCGGTGCTGTTGCGCGCCTTCTCCCGCTGCGCCTGCCGGCGCTTCTTCCACAGCGCGTTCTGCTCCGGCTCCGACAGCGCGCCGTAGGCCCGCGCGTACGCGGCCAGCATCCCTTCCGCCTTCTCCTTCAGGTCCGCCGTCTGGAAGCGCAGCGGGGAGAAGCGGTCCGCGGCGGCGAGGAACGCCTTGCGCAGCGCCACCGGCTGCACGTCCTCCGGCACGTCCAGGAGCGCGAACGGATCCTGCCCGCGGTGGTTGAGGAACGCGCCCACCAGCGCGTTGCGCGCGGCCTCGTCCTCGTCCGAGAAGGGCGTGCCCGACGGGGCCTGCGAGGGCACGGGCACCGGCGTGATGACGGGCTCCGGCGCGGGTGCTGGGACGGGAGCGGCGGGGGCCTTGCGGGCCAGCTCCTCCGCGCGCGCGTCCACGTCCTCCACGAAGCCCGCCACGCCCAGGAGGCACAGCGCGTAGAGCCGGCGCAGCACGGCGTCCATGTCGAAGCCGGTGCGCTCCAGGAGCTCGTTGAAGGTGGGCCGCTGGCGCAGGGCCTGGAACAGGCGCGCGTCCTTGGAGGACAGCTTGGGGGCGGACTCCACGCCGGGCATCTGCCCGAAGCGGCGGTCGTCGGTGAAGGTGAAGTGCGTGGCGACGGTGTCGAAGGGCAGCTGGGTGGAGACGCCGGTGAGGATGAGCTGCGCGGTGTTGGCGCGCACGCTGGCGTCCGGGTTCTCCACGTCCGCGATGAGGCGGTACTTCGCCTCCGTCCAGCGGAAGCAGTCCAGCAGCTTGTGCGCCAGGTTCGCCTGGAGCTGCTTGTACAGGTCAAAGGGGCTGATGAGCCCCTTCTGCACGAGCAGGCCGCCCAGCTGCATGCCCGAGGACACGCTCTCCGCCAGGGACTTCTGGTAGTCCGCCTCCGACAGGCGGCCCTTCTCCACCAGGTACTTGCCCAGCGTCTCGTGCAGCAGGTTGGAGTGGCACGCCACCGGCGCGCCGTCCTCGAAGGTGATGCGCTTCTCGCGCTGGCGCACCTTGAGCTCCAGCGTGCAGGTGCGCTCCTCCATCATCAGCGCGTGCAGGATGAGCGGGAAGGGCGTGTCCGCCAGCAGCCCCTCGCGCTGGCGCAACACCTGGGACGGCGGGGGGAACATGCGCGGAAAGACTACTCCTCCGCGTCGTCGCCGCCCATGTCGTCCGTGGCGTAGGGCTCGTCGTAGTAGCCGCCGTAGGTGTCGTGCGCCGGCAGGTAGCGGGTCAGGTACGCCCCCACGCCCATCAGCACCAGGGCCACGGCGGCGTACGTGAGCGGGCGGGACG